>JAPKZP010000507.1 GCA_026393735.1 Acidobacteriota bacterium | reverse complement strand
GGCATGATGCCGTTCGAGGACATTGCGTTTCAGCTGGTCGATCTCCCGCCGCTCTCGGACCAGCACGCAGAGCCGTGGGTGTTCGACCTCATCCGCTACGCGGATCTGGTCTGGCTCGTCGTAGACGGTGAGCGCGCGATTGAGGGGTTCGACGAAGCGCGCCGCGGCCTCGGGGCGCGGAACGTCGGCCTCTACCCGGCCGGCACGAAGCCAAGCTACGCGACCGCCGCCGTGCAGAAGAAGGCGCTGATCGTCATGACCGGCCTCGACAAGCCAGGCGTCGCCGAGTCGATCCCAGCGGTCGAAGAACTCCTCGAGGGACGCTGGCGCGTGACGGCCGTCTCGTGCCAGACGGGCGCCGGCCTCCTGGAACTCGGCAGGCAGACGTTCGACGCCTTCGGCATCATCCGCGTCTACACGAAGCAGCCCGGCAAGCCCCGCGACGGCAGCGCCCCGTTCGCCCTGCCGCGAGGGGCGACGATCGGCGATCTCGCGGAACGTATCCACAAGGACCTGCTCGCGACCATGAAGTTTGCGCGGGTCTGGGGCACGAGCGCGTTCGATGGCCAAGCCGTCCAGAGGGACCACGTCCTCGCAGAAGGCGACATCGTCGAAATCCACGAATGAGGTCCCGCCCCCCGGGGGCTACCGGGCGAGGAGTCTTTCCAGGTACCGGGAGCGGAGCTGTCGGCTCGCCAGGGCCTGCTTGATCGGCGGCAGTTTCAGGATGACGCCGAGGATCGCCGCCATGGCGCGGTGGCTTCGGAGGGCCTGGTTGTCGGCGATCAGGTTCTGCAGGGTGCCGCGCTCGATCGCCATCAGCACGATGCGGTGCGCCGAGTTGAGGGGCGTAATCACGCGGGCCGGGCGTTCCTTCAGCGACAGCGAGGCATGCTGGCACGCCGTCACGCAGACGCCGCAGCCCAGGCACGTGTCTTCATCGACCTGCGCCCGCTTCCGTTTCCGGTGCCTCGGGTCCTGCGCCGAGACGAGTGAGATTGCTCCCACCGGGCACACGCTGACGCACCGTCCACACCCCGTGCAGGTCGGGGCCGCCACTACCGGCAGGAAGTTCGTCGTGTGGATCGGGTGAAGGCTGCCGAAGCGCTGCGCCGCGATCATGGCTTCGCAGCAGCAGCCGCAGCAGTTGCAGATGAAGGCGACGCCCTAGCGGACGTTTTCGCCGAACTGCACCAGGCGCCGGTCGCGGGCCTGCTGGAGGAGATCGAGGCACTCGGCACCGTCGACGCGCCTCGCGTAGTCGTGCTTGATGAGCGATCGCGCCGTCCCCCCGAACGTCATGCAGATGCCAAGCGGAGCGTCGCACGCCTGGCCGAGGTGCTGCTTCTTGTGGCGGCAGTAGCACAGGCCAATCCCGATATCGTGCGCCGACTGCGCGACCCAACTGGCGCGTTCGTAGTCGAGCACATGCAACGCCTGATCGCTCGTCAACACCGGCTCGTGCACGAACGCGCGGCCCAACTGCGTGTCGCCCCTGGTAAACAGTGCCTTGACGAAATCTTCTTCGACGGTGAGGTACTGGTAGAACAGCTCGGACAGCATCCGCTGATCCACATCGTGGCGCACGCGCATCAGGGAGAACTCGAAGAAGCCGGCCATCGGCGGCGGCAGCACGTAGTACTGCTCGCCGTCCTGCTGCAGGTCGAGCAGGATGGCCCTCGACGCCAGCGTGTCCAGGATTCGCCGCGCCTCCAGTTCCGGCTTTCGCCACGTGCGAGCCGCGCGGGCCGCCGTGAACGGCCGAATGGGCAACTGGGCCGCCAGTTCGGCTTCGGACTCGCTGAAGAGCAGGCTGAGCACCCGATACAGCAGATCGGATGGCGGAGCGCCCTGAGGGAACTGGTTCAAGCGCTCGACGAGGTGGGTATAGGCGGACCGGGCGGCCAGATGCGCCATGGCGCCGCTATTGTCGGCCAGTTCGCAGGTGGGCTGCAAGATCAGCGCTGCTTACGCTCGCCCGGCGCACCGGCCGGTCCACGGCCAGACGGCACTCGGTCACCGCGCTGGTGACCGGCACAATGCTCACGCGGCTCGTGCCGTCCTGGAAGTCAATCAGGATGGGCACGGGGACATCGAAAGCGGCGCCTTCCTGTGCGATGCGCACATCCAGGAATGGAGTGCCCGCGCCGCCACCCGAAATGGCCACGTCCAGGCGCGGGAGGTCCTGGCCGAAGATCCAGCCCTCGAAGAACTGCGTCAATGAGCGTCCGGCCACCGCCTCGAACACCCGCTGCACGTCGTCGGTGCCGGCCTCCTTGTAGCGGAACTCCCCGTAGAACTGCCTGATGCCGCGGAAGAACACCTCGTCGCCGAGGAGCTGCCGCAGCATGTGCAGCACGAACGCGCCCTTGTTGTAGACGAGCGCGCGGAACGCCCGGCTGTCGTTCTGGATGTGGCCCACGCGCGCGCCCAGATAGACGGCACCCTGGTCGCTCGCGTCCATCGTCCACCTGCGGAACTGCCGGACAACCGTGCGGTACGCGGCCGGACCATAGACCCGCTCGGCGTACAGCGCGGCGAAGAACTGTGCGAACCCCTCGCTGATCCACTGCTCGTGGTAGTTCTTCGTGCCGATCGCCTGCCCCCACCACTGGTGCGCGACCTCGTGCGCCAGGACGTAGTCCGGGAAGTCGGGAAACGTCGCCGGGTCGCCGGACCACGAGGTCTGCGAGCGGCTCGGGTTCGGGATGACCTGATTGACGACCGAGAAGTACGCCGGGCTGTGACCGCCGGGATGGTCTTGTTCGACGAGCGCCAGCGTCAGGCTTGGATACGGCGTCCCGCCCGCCACCTGTGCGTAGACGCGGGCCATTGCTGCGGCCTTCGCGACGAGCTTCGGGCCCTCGCTCCTGAACCGCCGAGGCACCTCGGCCGCGAGCGTCAGGCTGTCGGCATCCGTGCCGGGCTTCGACGCGCCCGGCACCATCATCGCGGTGGCCGTTGACGCCAGCGCGACGTCGGGCGCGGTCATGGAGACCCGCCCGCCGCTGGTTCGTGTGAATCGGCTGACCACGAATGCGAGGTAGCGGACCGGTGTTGCAGCGGCGAACGTGTAGACGCGTTGCGAATCCGACGGGTTCTTGGACGAGACCACACCCACCGTTACCGGCCCGCCCGCCGCGAGTTCACCGCTTCCCACGCACGTGTAATCAGCCGGGACCTGGAGTCGAATGGACGCTGTCGCGTAGCCGGGTTCCGTTGCCTGCGCGTACCAGTACGACCGGCCGGTGTAGAGGTACGACGGCTCGAGGGACACCGGGTAGTAGCCGATCGCTTCCCGGCCCTGGACCTGGGGAAACGAGAGGCGGTCCTCTTCGGGCGCGATCGGTGCGAGCGCGCCACGGTACGACAACGTCAGGTCGAGTTCCGTGCCGGCCGGGATCGGTGCGGGAAACGCGATCACGACGCTGTTGCGCCCGCGCGCGCGGAAGCCCAGCAGCCGGCCGTGCTCGGCCGACGAGATGCTGTCGACCCTCAGCCCTTCAGCGAGGTTCAGGGTCATCTGGCTGAGGCCGTCCTTCCGCACTTTCACGCGCAGCCTGGTCGACGCGTGCAACCACTGCGATTCGGGTGCCAGCACAGCATCGACATCGTAGCGAAGGACCTCGTAGTCGCGTCCGTCAGCGTCGTTGTAGTACCGCCCGCGCGCCTCCAGCTTGGCCGCCGACGCGTAGAGTGACACGTGCCGCTTCCGCTGGCGATCGAACAGCGACACGTCTTCGTGGTTCTTCCACACGTGGGCGTACGTCAGCGTGCCGTACTTCCTCGTCTGCACCTCGGCGACCACATCGGTCGGCTGCGGCCGCGCCCACCAGTTGCCGGCGCCGAAGTCGCTCAAGTCCACAACGTAGGACCTGGCCGCCTCCTCGTCGAACACCACCTGCGCCCGGCTCAGCAGTCTCGGGTCGACGGGCTCGGCCTCGAGTTCTGTCTTCGGCAGCAGGCGTTCAGCATCCGCCGCGCCGAACCGGAGGTAGACGGCATCGAATCGCGCCGCCAGCGCGTCCGACCCGCTGTAGATCCTGACCTGGCCTCGCTCGACCGCCGATGACGGCCGGAACGACAGTTCGCCGTCGCCGATCAGGACGGCCCCTGTCACACCATTCCCCGCCTGCACCATATACACCACGCCGTCCGGGAGGCGGATCTCGGCGTCCTCGCTCTTCACGACGAGATTGCGACTCCGGTACTGGGCGCGCGAATCGACCGTCAGACGGTCGAGCCCTTCGATGAATGAGACGGGTTCGACCCGCTGGATGAGCCAGGGGGCGTTGGCGGTTGCCGCCGAGTCGGCCCTGACGACGTCGAGCTGCCACGAGAAGACGCGGGCCTCGTTGTTCTGCTCGATGAGCGCGTCAACGGCGAGCCTGAGGCCGCGGTCTGCAGGGAGGTCACGCAGGGGCACGCGGTCGCGTTCGCGGACGGTCACGCGCGTGGACGGGTTGTTCGCGAACATGGCGTTCGCGAACGAGCTGGCCGCCGACCGGTCCGCACCCGGCGCGAGCAGCGCGGTGAACGGCTCGACGTCGCCCGTCTGCACGGCTTCCTGCAATCGGCCGAGCAGGGCGGGGAGGTCGCCTTGCGGCGGGCTCGGCGGAGCGGCGGCGAGCGCGGGGACGCCGGCTACGACGAGGATCGACAACGCCGATCTGCCCAGCCAGTGCCTCATGCGTACACTCCAATCCTCCAGCGACTGCCACGATATTAGACGCAGAATCGGCAAAAACGGGGTCAATCGATTGCCGATCGCGTGAGTCGGATTCAGCGTCCGGTGGGGCGATCGCCGAGTTTCGGGATCAGGCGTGCATGTGAGACGACTGGCGCTTGGCATAACCATCGCCGTGGCCCCGCGGCCCCGCGTGGCCACGGCTTCGGGAGCAGATGGCCCGATAGGCATCCTCCGTCGAGGAGGCGATCGTCTTCGTGACTACGACTTCGCCGGCTCGCCGTGCGCGGTCTGCTGGTTGTAGACGTTCATCGCGAGCGCGATCATCGATCCGACGTCGCTGAGATTGGCCGGGAGCACCAGGTTCGTGCTGCCCTTGGCGAGCTGCCCGAATTCCTTCACGTACTGTTCGGCGACGCGCAGCCGCACGGCGTCGTGGCCGCCTTCCGTCTTGATGGCTTCGGCCACCCGCTTGATCCCCTCGGCCGTTGCCGTGGCCACGGAGAGTATCGCCTCCGCCTGTCCGAGCGCCTCGTTGATCTGCTGCTGCTTGCGGGCTTCCGAGGCCTTGATCACCTGCTGCTTCTCGCCCTCGGCGGTGTTAATCGCCGCGTCGCGCGTGCCTTCTGACTGGAGGATGACGGCGCGCTTCTCCCGCTCCGCGCGCATCTGCTTCTCCATGGCCGCCAGGATGTCGGCGGGCG
>JAPKZP010000731.1 GCA_026393735.1 Acidobacteriota bacterium | reverse complement strand
GGCACACTGATGGTCGAACCGACCGAGAGCGAACCCCTCGAGGAACTCGACCGGTTCTGCGACGCCATGATTGCGATCCGGCGGGAGATCCAGGACGTCATCGACGGGAAGGCCGACCCGAAGGACAACGTGCTCAAGAACGCCCCCCACACCATGCTGGTGGCGTCCGCCGATGCCTGGACGCATCCGTACACGCGCCAGCAGGCGGTGTTTCCGCTGCCGTTCGTGAAGGCGAACAAGTTCTGGCCGAGCGTGGGCCGGATCGACAACCCGTACGGCGACCGGAACCTGATGTGTTCGTGTCCGCCGATGGATGCCTATGAGGGGACGCCGGGAGGAGCGCGTTAGGAACGGGCCTGGCTCTCGGCCAGGCTGACGATCTGCCGGCCCATGGCGTCGGCCGAAGAACCGCCGATCACCGAGATCCGCGGGTCCGGCCGAGAGGCTGTGGCGGAGTCCGCCACTACGAAGGTTGCCCCCGCCTCCTGGACCTGCTGCACTGCCGCGGCAAGGTCCGGACCCGCTGCGACGGCCATCACGAGATGGTCCTGGTCGCGGCGGGCGCCACCGACCACGGAAGCGTGCAGGATGGCGCGTAGCAGGGCCAGAAGGCCCGGCGGCGCGCCCATCTTCGCCATCAGATCGATCGTGGCCTCGGGGCCGAGGCCGCCAATGACGCCCGGAACACCTTCGGCGGCGCACAGGTCCGCCGCCAGTGCCGCGGTTGAATCCACCAGGGGCACGACCGTCCCGTCAGGCGCGGTGACACCGCCTTGCAGCACGAGGGGTACCTCGGTGCAGCCAAGCAGCAGCACCTGGGCTCCACGCCGGATGAGCCTGCGGGCCGCCTCTTCAAGCAGCTGGCGAGGGCGGCCGGTCGTCTGGCCCGCCTTGATCCCGTCGGCCCCGTAGATGGCCTCCATGACCAGGCCTTCCTGTTCGCCGTGCCCGGCTGCGGGCACGATGGCGGCGATGCCCCGAGCCTCGAGCGCTTGCTGATACAGGCCGCTGCCAATCGTGCCGGTCGTGGCGAGCACGCCGGCCACTGTGAACCCGCCGGCGGCAACCGCTGCCGCCGTGCAGTCGATCATATCGATCATCGGGACCCGCGACGGCCACGAGCCGTCGGCGCGCGCCCGCCGCACGAACACGTGCGCACTGTTGCAGGGCATCCCCATGTGCGTGGCGCCCATCGCCGCTACGCGTGCGGCCGCATCCTGGAGATAGGGCAGCGGAGACGGGCCTTCGCCGCGAAGGGCCGCCGTACGATCGGGAGTGCGTGGCTCGAACACCACGACCAGGGGGCGCGGCGCGACCGCCACGACTCCGGGCACGACGGGAGGCAGGGCGATGGGCATCAGTGGTGGCCGGGCATCCCGATCGCCTCCATCGCCCGGCGATGGAAGTGCTCGCTCAGCATCCGCGTGATGGGGCCTGGACGCCCGGTTCCGATCGTCCGGCCGTCCACCGCAACCACGGGCACGAGCTCCCGGGTGGTAATTGACAGGAACGCCTCGTCTGCGCCGAAGAGGTCATCGTCTCGAAGCGTGGCCTCCGCGGCCGGCACCCCGAGAAGCGGAGCGATTTCCAGCAGAAACTCGCGTGTGATGCCCGGGAGGATTCCCGCCTGCAGCGGAGGCGTCCGCAGCGCGCCGTCCTTGACGACGAAGATGTTCGAACTCGCACACTCCGCCAGTTCGCCGCGGTAGTTGCGCATGAGGCCCTCGTAGGCGCCCTTGCGCATGGCCTCCTGCATCGCCATGGCGTTGTTGAGCAGGTTGTTCGACTTCATGAGCGGGCTGACCGACCCCGGGTGGTTGCGGATCATCGAGACGATCGCCAGCGAGACGCCTCGCTCGTGGACGGCCGGGTCCGGCTGCGGGTTGGGCTTGACGATGATGACGACGCTCGGGACACAGACGTCCGGGTCGTAGTTCAGCTCCCCGAGGCCCCGGGTCACCAGCACACGGATGTACAGTTCGTGATCCGTCCGCTCGGCGTCAGGCTGACGGTCGTACGCGTCAATCGTCTCCTGTACCGCCCGCTGGATCTCGGCATCCGACATCGGCACCGGCAGGCCAATCATGCGCGCCGAGTTCCTGAGCCGACGGAGATGGCGGTCCATCAGGAACGGCACGCGGTGGTAGGTGCGAGCGACCTCGTACACGCCTTCGCCGTAGAGAAACCCGTGATCGAACACCGAGATGAGGGCGTCCTGTTGCCTGCAGATCTTTCCGTTCACGTACGCGACAGCGGCCATGTTCCGATCTCTCCCGGGGACCTTCTGCGGCGGCTCATCGCCAGCGCATTCGGTACCGTACCTCTTGTGGTAGAGTGCGCGCAAGACACGATCGACCGGAGTGGCACGCACGATCGTCGGGAGGCAGGTGTGCGCGTTCTGAATGCGGATCAAATGCGCGAAGCCGACCGCCAGACCATCGAGGAGCTGGGTATTCCTTCGATGGTGCTGATGGAAAACGCCGGGCGTCAGGTCGTCGCGGCGATGGAGGCGGCCTTCGCGGAACTCGCCGACGCGAGAGTCGCCGTCCTCTGCGGCCACGGCAACAACGGTGGTGACGGCTTCGTTGTCGCGCGGGTGCTCTGGCAGCGGGGCACCGACGTGCAGGTCTATCTCGTCGGCGCCGTGGCCGGCGTCGCGGGCGATGCCCGCGCCAATCTCGAGATTCTGGGCCGGCTGGGACTGTCAGCCATCGAGATTGGCAGTGACCAGGATTGGGATCTGCACGGTACGGAGGTCCTCCGCAGCGATATCGTCGTCGATGCGCTGTTCGGCACGGGATTGCGGACGCCGATGACGGGCCTGCGCGAGACCATCGCCGACGATCTCAACGCGAGCGGCGTGCCGGTCGTCGCGGTGGACCTGCCGAGCGGCCTCTCCGCGGACGCGGCATTTCCGATCGGGCCGGCCATCAACGCGACGCTGACCGTGACGCTGGCAGCCCCCAAGATGCCGCTGATGCTGCCACCCGCGGAGGAGATCTGCGGGTCGGTGATGGTGGCCGACATCGGCATTCCACGGATGGTGATCGACCGGATTCCGGGGCCGCGCGTCGAGCGCCTGACGCACGAGGAACTCCGGCGGCTCGTGCGCGATCGTGATCCGGGCGCCCACAAGGGCTCATTCGGCCACGCGCTGATCGTCGCGGGCTCAAGAGGCAAGACGGGCGCGGCGCATCTGGCGGCGGAGGCCGCGCTGCGCAGCGGCGCCGGGCTCGTGACGGTGGCGACGCCGGCGTCGTGCGTGGCCATCGTGGCGGCGCTCGGCGCGTGCTACATGACTGAGCCGCTCGAGGAAACGGTCGAAGGGGCGGTGGCCGCGCGCGCAGCGGATTGTGTACTCGCGGGCGCGCAGGGGGTGATCGCCGTGGGCCCGGGCCTGGGCACGGCGCCTGATCAGCGCGCGTTCGTCCGGGCCCTGCTGCAGCGCGCCACCGTGCCGCTCGTACTCGACGCCGATGCCCTCACGGTGCTGGCGGACGATACCGGCGTCCTGAAGGGAACGCCGGAGCGTCCGGTCGTCGTGACGCCTCATCCGGGCGAGATGGCGAGACTCCTCGGCACCACGGCGGCTGACGTCCAGCAGCGGCGGCTCGACGTCGCGCGGGACTTTGCGAGGGCACATGGCGTCTACGTCGTGCTCAAGGGCCAGCGAACGCTCGTCGCAACACCCGAAGGCGTGGTCTTCATCAATCCGACCGGGAACCCGGGAATGGCGACGGGCGGATCTGGAGACGTGCTGACCGGCGTGGTGGCAGGCTGGCTGGCCCAGGGACTACCCCCGGCCGACGCCTGCACGTTGGCCGTCTATCTCCACGGAGCCGCCGGTGATCTGGCCGCCTCGGACGTGGGCGAAGTCGCCATGACCGCGGGCGACGTGCTCAGCCAACTGGGAGAGGCAGTACTCGAACTGACCGCGCGGGAACAGCGGGAACAGCCAGGAGCATGAGCCGGCGCGTGGTGGACACGGCGTCGGAGGGGGAGACAGCGGCGCTGGCGCGCGAACTCGCGTTGACGCTCCAGCCCGGGGCGGTTGTGCTGCTGCGCGGGGAACTCGGTGCGGGGAAGACGGCGTTCGTCCGGGGTCTGGCCGAAGGGCTCGGCATCTCTGACGAAGCCGTGAGCAGCCCGACGTTCACGCTGGTGCAGCACTATCGGGGACGACTCCTGCTCGTCCACGCGGACCTGTACCGCATCACCGCGGCGGATGCCGACGACCTCGGGTTGGACGAACTCGGGCAGGACGGTGTGCTCGCCATCGAGTGGGCGGAGAAGCTCGGCCGGCGTCCCGCCGGTGCGATCGACGTGGCGCTCGAAGACCTGGGCGATGACCGCCGCCGGGTCACCATTGTTGTCCCGGATGCCAGTCGCCTCGCGCCCGGCGGTTACTCGGATCGATAGTTGGGCGCTTCCTTCGTAATCACGACGTCATGCACGTGGCCTTCGCGCACGCCCGCCGGCGTGACACGGATCAACCTCGCGTTTTCGTGGAGCTGCGGGATGGTGGCGCAGCCGACGTAGCCCATGCCGGCCCGCAGACCGCCCACAAGCTGGTGAATCATCCCGGCGACGGTCCCTCGATAGGGCACCCGGCCCTCGATGCCTTCAGGGACGAGCTTCTCCGATCCTGAGCCCGGCGCGTCGAGGTCGAAGTCGTCCTGGAAGTACCGGTCGCGCGCGCCGCGGCGCATCGCGCCAATGGAGCCCATGCCGCGGTACTCCTTGAAGGTACGGCCCTGGTAGAGCACCACTTCACCCGGGCTCTCGTCGGTGCCCGCGAAGAGGCTGCCCACCATGACGCAGCTGCCGCCGACCGCGATGGCCTTCGTGATGTCGCCGGAGTACCGGATGCCGCCGTCGGCGATGATCGGCACGCCCTCGCTCTGCGCGGCGCGCGCGCAGTCGAGCACGGCGCTGACCATCGGCACGCCGATGCCCGCGACGACGCGGGTAGTACAGATCGATCCGGCGCCGATGCCCACCTTGACGGCGTCGACGCCGAGCTTGATGAGATCCTTGGTGGCCTGGCCTGTCGCGACGTTGCCCGCGACCAGGTCTACTTCGGGGAATCGGCGGCGG
>JAPKZP010000300.1 GCA_026393735.1 Acidobacteriota bacterium | reverse complement strand
TCGGTCAACGACCGAACGAAAGCCAGCGGGGGCAGGCTCGATACCACCATCGGGATCAGCGGACACAGTTCCTGGTACAGGTTCACGTTCGACGCCGGGTCCGCCTCGTTGTACGGCGCTTCGTCCAGGCGCAGGACACGGCCGTCCGGCGTCGTCAGGTACAGTGGCCCGAAGACCGGCAGCGGCAGGAACTCCAGCACGCGGTACACGCTGATGTACTTGCTGCGCTTCGGCGACCCGTCGGCATGCGGGACGCACCGCTGCTCGATGTCGTCGACTTTGAACTGGTCGGTGTAACGGGGGAAGCCCGGGTCGATCTCGAAGAAGACGACGTGGCCACTGGCCAGCTTCTTCGTGCCCACGGCCATGTAGGTGCCGAAGGCTTCTGGTTCGAGGTGCGAGGCGACCAGCGACTCGAACCGAGAACAGATCATGTAGTAGCGGATCTGCACCACATACCTCCCGTCCACGGGTACGCAGAGATCAGGGTCTGTTGCGGGGGCGGGGCAGACGTGTAGACGATATCACGAGCGCGTGGCAGACGCACCGCCGCGACCGTGAAGAAACCAGCGAACCAGGAGGCCGTTTCCCACGTCTATCTGATCAAAAGACGCGTACGCCGCCCGCGCGTCGTCGTTCGTGCATGGGACGATCGCGCGGGGCGCTGTGGTGCGCCGTGCGCCGGGAGTGGTCTGCCCGGATCGGCGCCGGAACTCAATGGACATACCTGCTGCCCATCGTGCGGACGCGGGCCCTGACGGCCTGGCGGTGGCCACGGAATTCGTGGTCGGCGACTGGCTGATCCAGCCGGGCCTCAACCGCGTCAGCCGCCACGGGTCGTCTGCGCGCGTCAGGCCCCAACTCATGGACCTGCTCGTCTGCCTCGCGAGGCATGCCGGCCGGACCGTCTCGCGCGACGCGCTGTTGACGGAGGTCTGGCCCGGGCAGTCGTTCATCGCCGACAGCGGCGTCGCCCGGTGCGTCGCGGAGTTGCGGCAGGCGCTCGGCGATCGCGCGGGCGCGCCCACCCTGATTCAGACCATTCCCAAGCGGGGCTACCGCCTGATTGCGCCCGTTCAGGCCGTCGTTGCACCTCATGGGGCCGAGGCGCTCCCGTCGGGTGACGCCTGCGATGCGGCCGCAGGAGCCCTCGAGTACACGCTCGTGCCGCGGCGCATGACAGGAACTGCCGCCGGCCCATCCTCCGGGCGCGTGCCGCTCGGATACGTGTCGCGCACGCACCACGTGCTGTTTCGCATCTGGCCGCGCGCCTGCGAAGATTCCTGCGACTGACCGGCAGTATCCGCAACGACAGAGGGACGGGCCCCGCGCTGCGGAACCCGTCCCTCTGTTGTTGCGTGACGCCCGTCGTCAGCCCGTCAGTCCTGGGTGGCCGTCGCCGCCCGGAGGTCGCGGTGCACGGCCAGCTCCGCCTTGTGGGCGTCGGCTGTTTCGTACGGGTGTCCGTTGTCGTAAGCGCTCGAGCCGATCATGACGTAGAACCGCCCGAAGTCCCTGCCGTCCTTCACCCACTTGGCCTGCGCCACTTCCACGGCATGCCGCAGTTCGTGGCCCAGCAGTTCGACCTGCCGATCCGCGCTGCGATCGCTGCCGATCTTGATGAGCACGAAGCGCTGAACCTTCGAGGAGGCGAGAAAGCGCAGATCCGACTCGACCTCGCCGACCTGGCGCGAGGCCGGGCGCACGTAGGCGATGACGTCGCTGGCTTCGAGCGTGGCGACCAGGTCCCGGATCGTCTGCGACTTCTGCTGGGCGTCGGCCATCAGGGCCGCGCCGGCGGCGTTGATGGGGCGTACGTGCGTCGCCGCGGACGGCTCAGCCGCGGCGGCCGGACCGGCGAGCGCGAGTGTGAGGACGATCGAGAGCGCTGCTGCGTGAGCTTTCATCGCTGTCCCTCCAGACTGTCGGGAGCCTCATGGCTTCCATCGTTATCTGGATTGACGGCTGCAGGGGGCAGCGAGTTGCTCGCGAATCCTTCGGATTACCTTACGGGTTCGATCGATCAGGCGCCCGCCGCTTTCGCGGCCGCCTGCGCCGCCCGTTCCTGCCGTTCGCGCGTGAGGTGCGGCACGATGCCAATCAGCCGTTCGATGACCATCAACTGGGCGCGGTGGTGCATCTCGTGCTCCTTCACGCTCAGGATCAACTCGAAGCGGCTCTTGCTCCGCGGTTCGAGCGGTTCGGGAAACATGAACTCGTGGGCCAGATCGCCCTCGGTCACGCCGTCGAGATACCCACCCCAGGCCTCGCCGCCGCTTCGCAGCGCGTCGAGGATCTGGGCCTTGGTGACCAACTGCTGCTCCATCGCCTGGCGTTCGCGCATGACCGCGCCGAAGTCGATCCCGACGAACGTCGCGATCTTGCGCACGGCATAGCTCTGGTAGCTCGAGCGGGTGACGACGGCGACATGGGCCAGGATCTCCGCGACACTCCGGCTCTCGGGTGTCGGGCGGAAGGCGTACTTCTCTTCGGGGATGTCGGTGGCCACGATCAACGTGTTCGAGCGGACAGTCCGGAAGCTGCGGGCGAGTTCGTTCGCGCCGTAATAGAGCATGGCGTCAATCTCCTTGTGGATGGGGAATACCCGTCGGCTTCCATTGTAGCGTGACTCCGGCGGCGCGAAGCGACCCCGGCCAGTCCGACCAGCCGGTCCGACTAGCTCAACGGGTCACATTGCTGGCTGCAGCAATCCTGATCGATCACCTCGTCGCCGTTCTGCGTCAGAGGCATCACCGCACCAGTCCCACCGAGTGAACACCGGCGCAGGTCGCCCCGGCAGGAGCTGTTCGTCTCACGTGGCCACGGGTTTGCGAACGAAAGACATCCCCCACATTGCGATTCCGGCCAGCGCGCACAGGCCTGCGAGGGTCCACCAGAGGAGGGTCCAGAGTCCCGTCGGCGCGTCCAGGGACGGAGTCCGATACATCAAGGCGTTGGCGCCCGCATTCCACTCAATTTTGGTCGCATCCCCCGGAAAGACCACCACGTCCCGGCCTTCGAACTTGCCCGCCGGGCTCTGCCCCGAGGAGTGAAAGAACGCCGTCTTCTTGTTTTCATCCAGATTGGAGAAACTCAAGCCCCCGACCATCTTCGCCTCCCAGTGGTCGCCCATGTTGCGGGGCAGGCCGAGGACGGTCATGCTGAGCGTGAGCGTGCGATTGACGTCGTCCCACTCGTACTTCTTGTCCGTGACCTCGATGGTCGACCGCGAACCGGCGAGGCTTCGGAACTCCGCCATGTGTACGTTCGTGAGCTTCCACTGGTTGTACATGATCATGGGCAGCGTAAACTTGCGCGTGACCTTCACGTCGCCGTTCGCCTGAAGCTCCCACCTGCCCTCGTACTCGCCCATGGTCATTTCTTGCGCATACGCTGGTCCCGTCGCCAGCAGGACTACCGATCCCAGGACAGTTGCCGCTGCCATCATGCCCGTGACCATATGCTTCATGTTCGTGCTCCCAGCCGCATCGCCGTGTCTGAGTGTGCTGGTCTCCCGCGTGTGAGGTGCCCTACCTCAACTGCATCGAAAGCTGCGCGCTGCCGCCCTCGGCATTGATCACGGTTCCGCTGGCTGCGCGTCCGCCGCTGGCGATCGTCAACTGGATTTTGTACGGAAGGCCTTTCGGCTGCACCCGCGTGCCGTCCAGCGTCCAGACGGCCTCGCTGCACTGCGCCTCCAGTCGCTGTCCCTGGATCTGCCCGACGATGCTGCTCTGCTCCTGGGCCCTGTGCTCCTTCCCGTCGGGGCCCGTGACGGGATAGCTGACCATCGAGACCATCTGGACGCGATTGCCCTGGACGGCCACCTGCGCCACTCCCTGGACCTGGCTTCCGCCGGGATTGGTGACGGCAATGACCCAGTTGCCGGGGACCATGACCGCTTGCTGGCCGTCGCCGCCCGGATCCGGCGGGAGAGGAGGAGCCTGGGGCGGCGCCCCGCCGGCCCCGCCTGGGTCACGCGGAACCGACTGCGGCGGCACTCCACCGTCCCGAAGCGCCGCCTCCGTGATGCCCCACCGTTCAAGGATGTCGGCGGGAAGAGGGTCCAGTTCCGGTGAGCTGACGCCAGCGCCCCAGAGCGACTGACAGTCGAACATGACGAACTGTCCGTTGGCCTGCAGATCCTGCCACTCCTTCTCGGCAATCTTGACGGCATCGGCAAAGCCCACGCTGGCGGTACCGCCGCCGCCGACGCCGGTGGCTTCGACGGGCAGCATCAACCCGTTCGGCAGGACGGCGATCGGGAACACGTGCCCCGTCGTCGCGACAAGTCGCGATGGGATGCCAACGGCCTCCATCATGGCTGCGTAGAGGATAGCCAGGTCGATGCACGTGCCGCTGCGCTTCTGGATGACGTCGCGCGGGTACTGCACCGTCTGGATGTACCGGATGTCGAACGACCGGTCCCGCTCGACCTGTCCCGCAGGAAACTGGTAGGTGATGTGGATCCGGCGCATCATCTCGTAGAGTTGCGCCAGCACCGCGATGCAGTTGTCGACGCTCGTATAGGCGCCGACGCCCCCGGCGGCCTTGTTGCCCAGCGCCGCCAGCCCCGCAGCGGGCAGGTCGGTCTTCGTCACCCATGCCGCCAGGAGGGGGCCGTATGTCAGGCTATCCTGGATTGTCCCGTTCCACTCGCGCGAGCTGAGATCTCCAAAGTAGATCTCCTGTCTTCCGAGGACCGTCAGCCGCTCTGATTTCTGGAGCGTCTGCTTCCTGCCGGAGCTATCGAGATACTCGCACTCCATCTGAAGTTCTGCCGGGGTGCGGTTGGCAAGCCGGGCGCACTTCTCAGAGAGGATGGGGTAGTAGAGGTCGACGACGGTCTGGGTGGGCAGCAGGCTCGGGTACGTCTGCCAGGGGCACCAATCGGCGAATTCGCCGAGCTTGTAGCGGACCTTCAGGTCCTTGATGTACCCGGGCGTGTCGTTCTTGAAGACGCTCTTTGCCAGCCAGAGCGAAATGGGCTGGTCCTTGGCGCCATAGACCTTGTACGCGGCGCTGATGAGCTTCTCGCGGACAGTCAGGTTGCAGAGCAACTGTCCGCTGGCGTCCTTGGCGCCGCCGAGCGCGGGCCCGTACCAGGTGCCGATGAGGGCGAAGACCACGAAGATCACGCTGGCGGCCGCGAGGATCGAGCCGAGACGTCGCATGAAGAGTCGTGTCATAGGTGCCCCTGTGCCGATACGAGGGCTGCCGAACGTCCGTTCTCAGACCCTCGGAATCCGAATCGCTCGCATGGTGCCTGGCCGGCACCGCCCACCCGCATGTGAGCCGCATGGCGGCTCGCCACACCGCGAAACACTACGCTCCGAGCCTCGCGGAGTCAATTCACCGACGACGCTCACTACCTGGCCGTCAATTCGGTATAGTCGCCGTTCTGGGCTTTGCTCTCTGCCTCGGGCCCGTCCACGTAGACCAATTGCCCGTCCTTGCCCTTGAACACTCTGGTGTTTTCCATGTTCGTCATGTCGACGTCGTAGTTGTTGCCCTCCTTGTCGGTGAACTTGCGCTTCGATTGCCGCATGTTGAGAATCTTCTCGAAGGTCTTTTGCCTGAAGTCGAGAACCTCCTCGGCATATTGGTCCCGGGTTTTCATCCACTCACGGGATTCCCTGAGCGAACCGAGGACGCCTCGCGCAACAGTGTACAGGCGGGCGAAATCCTGAGCGGGCCCCCAGAAGCCATAGGTGCGCATGACCGCCGACGATCCGAGTGGAAGGTCGACGCGCTCGACCGCGATCTCGATCTGGAATCGGAGAGGGACGCCCGCGACCGTCGCGCGGTAGAATCCCGTCCCCCGCGTGTAGCCGACTCGCAGCCCGCCTTGTTTGAACAGCACGGCAAACGTGCTCTCTCCCTGCTGGCTGGCTCGGGGATGTGGGCGGTACGATTCGAACTGGAAACCGGCGACGGTGGTTTGAAAGTACTGCGGAAGGATGGTCGTGGCCGCGGTCTGGGCATCCAGCGCCGTCATGGTCCGAACCGGGGCGGCATTGAAGCACCCGGCTCCCCCATTCAAGGTCGTGGCCTTCCAGTCGAACGCTCCGGGGATGTTGGGGTCGCGGAAGATCTTCCCTTCCCATTTCCATCCTTCCGGAAGCCGGATCTTGTACGCGGCTTCGGTCTGTTCCTGGTGCAGGCTGAATGGCATGTGCCGCTGCACTCGACATGACTTCAAGGTACGGTCGATCTCCTGCTGGTACTGGCCGGCCAACTGAGAAAAGACCACGGCGGCCACCACGTAGTTCTTGTGGCTCTCGGTTCTGAAGACCCAGCGTCCTTCCAAGGTCCCCACTCCCTCGAGTGGGATGGTCGCTTTCAGAATAACCTCCCCCGGAGAGGTTCCTTGGAGCACCTCCGTGGTGCTGCGCAGTGGAGGCTGTCGGAGGAGATACTCGAGCAGGCGGGCGCACTCTCCCGGAGGTTGGGACGTGTAGGTGAAGTAGTACCAGGGAGAAAAGACAGAGGCGATGTACGTCCCGTTGATGGCCATCTGCGTTTCCCCATCGAAACCGGTCGTCACTTCGTAGTCTTCCGGAAGGTCGATGGAGAAACCCACGAGCGGGTTTTGTACCGTCGTAATGGGAACAGGGATATCGGCCGCCGCAGAGAGTGGGTGTGAGTTCGGCGACGCCATCAACGCGACGAGGAAGAACGGAAGGAACACCAGCAGCAGCTTTCTCATGTTGCCGTCCCCCTGACCTTGTTCGGTTCCCGTGTCAGCGCCTTCCGGGCGCCCAATTATGCATCCTTGGGCCGGTTGCGCCACGGGCTGCTAGGCGCCAGCGCCCGGCTTCCACTGGTACACATAGACGTAGCCAAGCGGCTCGTTGCCGTCATCGTGCTTCACCAGCATTCGCATGCGACCGTTCGTTCCCCCGTAGACACGCGCCGGCACCTTGAACTTCTTTGTCTCGGTTGCGGATGCGCCTGAACCGGCCTCACGACTGACCGAGGCACGGCTCACTTCGTCCGGGCCGGAATCCAGCGTGTCCCGATCGGAATTGTCAAGGGACGCCGAACACGACAGCGTCCCAGGCTGCGCGTGCTGCATGAGGATGTTCTCCGCCGTCAGCGTGATGGAGATGGTGTCGCCGGGCTTCATCTGAGAAGGGGGAATCGTCCACACGCACCGGGTGACGCGGTGACGGTCACCGGCCTGCTCGGACAAGTGCGTGAGGCCGCTGGTCTGTCTCAGCACGTACCATTCGCCCTCCGGCTCGACCGGAGTGACCTTGTCCACGGCCCGTGTCTCCACGAGCATCCACACGCCCGATTCCGATGGAGACTGGGCTGCGGCGGTGGCAGGGAAGGGCGGCAACACGTGCAGGAGTCCCACGAAGGCCACGGTCAAGAGCACCTGGCGGCTCTTCATCAGCGTCATCCTCTCTGCAGCACTGCGGAGCGATCGGTCGCGGGCCCGACCGGCGCGCCGGTACGCCGTGGTGAGTCTACACCCGAGCATGGCTCTCGCGGCGGCCCACCGTCGCGCGGTGAGCCGCCCGCTGCTGCCGGTCGACCTGTTCGAAGTGGTACGCCGCCACCCCGGCAGTTCGAGGTAGCTGCGCGAGCCAATCTGGGCGGGACAGCACACCGCACCGCCGAGCAACTCGACTTCGTCGGTGTCCGGGACTGGGCCAAAGCACGGCCCGAAATCAAGCGGCTGGGAGTGTCCCGGCTCAGTGGCTGTCCTGAACCACCCAGCGCCACGAACCGAAGGCGCAGGACAGCGCACGCCGATCGCCGTTCCCGAGGACCGCGTCGGCGACCGTTGCCGGCGAAAGGGGGCGGAACGTCAGCTGATGCGAGCCCGGACTCAGCGAGAGCGGCCCGATGAGGTAGGCGCGCCGCGGCCCTTCGACCGCCAGTGAGGCGACGAGCCGTCCGTCCAGATCGACCTGGAGTTGCTGGCGATCGCCGAACGGCGCGAGCACGATCTCGGCTGTGGTGGCAGCCGGCCGGTTCCCGTCATTCACGACGATCCAGTCCGCGCGGTCTCCCATCCACCGCCACGCACGCTGCTCCGCGTGTTCGACCGGGTAGTATCCCGTCATGTCCGCCGTGTAGACGGGCGGATTCGGCGCCGTGACGGCCAACAGCAGGCTGTCGGGGAACTGCACGACGAGCTTCAGTCCCTCCGGCACAGGGCGATCCGCGAACCAGCGCGCTTCCCAGGAGCCCTGCCGCACGAGCAAGTGTGTGTACTTCAGGCCCGCGAGCGTGGCCGGGACACCCGCGGACGTGCAGTCCTCCACGGCTCCCCCCGGCGCAAAGACGCGTCCGCCGGTCAACCACGGAATGGACGCCGAATCAGCCATCGGTGGCGCGCAATCCACGACGCGCAGTCCCGTCTGCTGGCTGGCGACCCACCGGTGCGCAGCCGTCGGCAGCACATCCCGCCAGAGGGCCGAAGGTTCTACGGCATACTCGGCGGCGCTGACGATGACCAGCGCGACAACGGCGAACCGCACGCGGCGTGTGCCGGTGCGCCACCACCAGTCGGCGCCGATACCGGCCAGCAACGCGATCATGAGTTGCACGACGACCCCGAACCTGGCGTAGGCACGGAACATCGGCAACAGGTCATGAAGCAGACCCGATGGCCGGATGACGGTGAATGCGCCGACGTGGACCTCGGGTGACAGCGAACAGAACAGGGCGGCCGCAGCGGCAACCACGAGCGCCGGGACCGCGCGAAGGGGCGAGGTTCTTCGCGTGGACACGCGCCACGCGGCCGCGCGTCGGGCGAGGTGCCATGCGACCACCGCCATGATGCCAAGCACCAGCAGGCCCAGGCCCACGCCGAGTTGCCGTTCGAGCAGGCCTTCGGCCGGCCCCTCGGAGGCCTGAAGCCGTCGGACGAGGTCTCCGAGCAGCGGGTGGCCGATCGGCGGGAGCAGATAGCTCCGCCACGTCGCGGCATAGCGGAAAAGATCCTCGCGCGGAAACGTGAACGCGCCGGGACCGCTCAACACGTCGCGGGCGGCCCACCACGCGTAGGCGACGCCGGCGCTGGCGATGGCCAGCAGGCCGCCAGCGGCGGTGGCGACGCGTCGTGTCAGCGCCGCGTCCCGGGCGGGCGCCATGAGCCAGTACGCGGCGACGAGCGCCGGTGTCATCACGGCCGCGATGAGTCCGCCGTAGAAGTTCGACAGCGCCACCGCTGCGCTCGCCGCGGCGAGCAGGCCGACCGTGCGTCCCGTCGGCGCATCCAGGCATCGCCACAGGGCCAGCACGTACAGCGGAATCCACTGTGTCTGCGCGATGTGCGGGTGGTAGGCGGCCTGGGCGACGTGGAACGGCGAAAAGGCGAACGCCAGCGCTGCGGCGGCCGCGGCCGGCGGGGAGAGGGACAAGTGACGGGCCAACAGGAACGCCGCGACGGCGGAGAGCGGGAAGCTCAAGAGGATGATCGCGTTGTAGGCGGCCACCGGTCCGATCAACCTGGCCAGCAACGCCCCCGGGATGTCGGTCAGTGGCTGCGAGAACGCCCCGATCGCAAGCGGGTGCTCGAACTGCGCCATGACCGTGAAGGGATCGTGGTGCCGTCCGACGATCTCCATGCCGAAGATCCGTTCGGACGGCACACGCAGCACGGGCGCGGCCAAGACGGCGGTGAGCACGAAGGCGAGCGC
>JAPKZP010000221.1 GCA_026393735.1 Acidobacteriota bacterium | reverse complement strand
TGGCGTTGCGGGACCGCGGCGTCGATGTGAGGATCGTGCCGGTCGGAGACGACCAGCGCATCCAGCCGGACAGGGTTGCCGAACGGGTCGACAGCCGCACCCGCATGGTCGCGGTCGCGGCCGTGCGCCACACGACGGGATTTCGCGCGGACCTGAAGGCACTCAGCCGCATCGCGCACGACAGGGGGGCACTGTTCGTCGTGGATGGCGTGCAGGCTGCCGGCGTGGTGCCGCTGAACGTCGCGGACGACGGGATCGACGTGCTGGCTGGCGCGGGCTTCAAGTGGCTGCTCGGTCTGCACGGCACCGGGTACCTGTATGTCAGGAAGGGTGTCTGGGACCGCATCCGGCCGAGCCTGCCAGGCATGTTCGCCGCCGAGGACGACCTGAGCGACCTGCGATGGCTGCCGAGCGCCCAACGCTACGAAACAGGGACCCTGGCCTACGCCCTCTTTCACGGATGGACAGCCGGCCTCGAGCTAATCCTGGAGATCGGAGTGCCTGACATCCACGCGCGAGTGCTGGACCTGACGGCCCGGCTCATCGCCGGCCTTCGGGCGCAGAGGATGTCGGTCGTCACGCCGGCCGAGCACCCGGAGGAACGATCTGCGATCGTGTCGTTCACGGCAGGTTCGCCCGGCGCAAACCAGGCCATTCACGCGCGTCTCGCCGGGCGGAACATCGCCGTCTCGCTCCGCGGCGGGCGCATCCGTGTGAGCCCGTCGTTCTACAACACCGAGAGCGAAATCGACGCGTTGCTGGAAGCCCTGCAGACGTAGGGACCCGGACCGCGGGCCCCGGGCGTCAGTGCACCATCCGCGTCTTCTTGTCCATGTAGTCCATGAGGACGTACTCGCCGAGCGTGTAGGGCGTCGTGAAGTAGGCCTTGCCGCGGCACATCGCGGTGACTCGGCGGACGAACGCCACGAGGTCGTAGTCGCGGGCGAGCATGAACGTGTTGATCATGATGCCCGACTTCGCGCAGGCGGCAACCTCCCGGAGCGTCTCGCCGATCACGAACGGATCGAGGCCCATCGGGTTCTTGTAGATTCGCCCATCAGGCTGCGTGAGGGCCGACGGCTTGCCGTCGGTGATCATCACGATCTGGCGCATGTCCTTGCGCTGACGCTCCAGGATGCGGCGCGCGACGCGAAGCCCTTCACGGGTGTTGGTGTAGTACGGCCCGACGCGCACGCGCCCGAGCTCGCGGATCGGGATCTCCTCGGCGCTGTCGTGGAAGAGCACCGCGTGCAGCGTGTCGCCGGGGAACTGCGTGCGGATGAGGTGCGACAGCGCCATCGCGACGCGCTTGGCCGGCGTGAATCGATCCTCGCCGTAGAGAATCATGCTGTGGCTGCAATCCAGCATCAGGACCGTCGCGCACGAGCTCTGGTACTCGCCCCGCGCGACCATCAGGTCTTCGTAGCCCACGTCGGCCGGCCCGCCCGTCCGCTGCACGGTGTTGAGAATGGTGGCCGTCGCATCCAGATTGAGCGTGTCGCCGAACTCGTACGGCTTCGGGGCCCCGCTGGCCTCGATGCCCGTGGAGAGATCGCGCGTGTCGTGACGCCCGGCGCTGCTGTGGCCCGACGAGCCGAGCAGGTCGCGCAGGGCGCGGTACCCGAGGAAGTCGAGCGCCTTGTCGGTGACCTCGAAGCGGACGTGCCCGGGCTCGCCCTCGCGCGGCCCGTTGCCCCGGGCGCGTTCGGCCCTGGCGATGTCCAGGTCGGGCGGCGTGGTGACGTAGCCGGACTTCTTCATGCGGTCGATGATCTGCTGAACCAGCTGTTCGAGCTGATCCACCTGCTCCTGCATGGACCTGTCCTGGCCGTCAGCCGCCTTGCCGAAGAGCTGTTCGAAGAGGTCCGGCGGGAGGACGCCCCCATTGAAGAGCGCCTCGAGAATGGCGTCGTGCAGCGCCTGCATGGTGCGGTCGCCCTGGTCGAAGGGATCGCCCCCGTCACCGAACCCGCTCGACAGCAGCAGATCCGACAGCTTCGCCATCAGGTCGTCCATGTCGAGCTCATCGATCAGGCTCGGCAGGTACTTCGTGTAGCAGTATCGCATCGCTAGTTGTACCGCTTCTTGCGCTTCCGGCCCTCGCCGCGGTCGTCGTCTTCGTCGTCCGACAGAGACCCCGGCAGGCTGGTCGATTCGGGCTGCGGCTGGGATCGTCGCAAAGACTCCGTGCCGTGGTAGCCGCGCTCGTCTGTCCGGCTGATCCGCTTCTGGGCGTGGAGCCCTTCGAGGACGAAGTCGATGCCCGCGGCCAGCACGGGAGACGGGGCGTCGGGCTCGATGCTCACGCGGCTGACCGAGTCGACGAGATCGGGCACCCGGCGCGCCTGCTCGATCATCGCGGCGGCCGGCGTCGTGTCGGAGAGACCCAGGGTGCCTCCCTGATCGAACCAGCGGGACACCGCCTTCAGGTCGCCGTTGGGGAAGTACCCGTCGAAGACCGTGGAGACGGCCGCACGCACGAGTTCCCGCGCCACCTGGTCGGCGCCCTTCAACTCGCCTTCGTACTCGAGCTCGAACTTGCCGGTCATCGACGGCAGCGCGGCATAGACGTCCGTGACCCGCGCCACGACGGGAGACTCGCCTGAGGCCAGCGCCCGCCGCTCGGCGTTCGAGACCACCGTCTCCAGGACGCTGATGGGCAGCCGCTGGCTCCTCGACGACTTCGCGCACGAAGCGCGGCACCTCGATGCGCCCGCCGCGGTCTATCCAGGCTTCCTGCTCGGTGATCTGTATCGCGTCGGCGCGGCTGCTCATGTAGTGGGTGCGGATTTCGGCCCCGATGCGATCCTTCAGGGGCGTGATGATCTTGCCGCGGGCCGTGTAGTCCTCGGGGTTCGCGGTGAAGACGATCATCACGTCGAGGGGCAGCCGGACCGGGTACCCCTTGATCTGGACGTCGCCTTCCTCGAGGATGTTGAACAGGCCCACCTGGATCTTGCCCGCTAGGTCCGGGAGTTCGTTGATGGCGAAGATGCCGCGGTTCGCCCGCGGCAGCAGCCCGAAATGCATGGAGAGCGCGCTGCCGAGCTGCAGCCCGCTCTTCGCGGCCTTGATCGGATCGATGTCACCGATCATGTCCGCGATGGTCACATCCGGCGTGGCCAGCTTCTCGACGTAGCGCGCTTCGCGCGGCAGCCACGCAATCGACATCCCGTCGCCCTCGGCCGCCACACGCGCCTGGGCGAAGGCCGAGAGCGGCGCCAGCGGGTCGTCGTGGATCTCGCTGTCGGGCACGACCGGCAGCCACTCGTCGAGCAGCGCAGTCAACGCCCGCAGGATCCTGGTCTTTGCCTGGCCGCGAAGGCCCAGCAGGATGAAATGGTGCTTCGCGAGGACGGCGTTGACGATCTGCGGGACGACCGTGTCGTCGTAACCGATGATGCCCGGAAACAGAGGCTCCTTCCGCCGGAGCCGGTGCGAGAGATTGTCACGGATCTCGTCTCTCACGGAGCGGCGGCGCACGTCGCCCCGCGAGATGGCAGCCTTCAGTTGTCCAAGCGTGTCGATGGCGGGCTTCGGGCACATAACCCTACTATGACGCAGGATCGCGTCCGGCCGGTGCGCACCGCTCAGCGCGTGAGGACTTCCTCGAAGAACTGAAGCGCCCGCGGGTCCTTCGACTGGCCCAGCCAGAACATGGCCTGTTTGCGGACCTCCATGTTCCTGTTGGTGCGCGCCAGGCCGATGAGCAGCGGCACGCCTTCGTCCTTCGGCAACCGGCTCAACGCGAACACCGCCCGCTTCTTGACCTCGGTGTCCGGATCGTCCTGAATCGCCGCCAGGATCGTGCCGGCGACCTTGGCGCCGGCCTTCTGCGCCAGCCAGAACAGCGCCTGGCCCCGAACATGCGCACCCGGCGCCGAGCGGGCAGGCGTGACGAGCGTCGGGGTGGCCGAGCTCTCCGCGTGCAGCGACAGCGCAAGCAGCACGCCGTCGACGTTGTGGCCGTGGCGTTCGGCCGCGGGACTGATGTCGGCCGCGAACGTCGCGAGGAACGCCACGCTCTCGCGCCGCTTCACACGATCAAGCCACACAACCGGCCGTCCGCCGGCGTCGAGTTCGCAGTCGGCCGAGTGAGCGGCGAACCTCTGAATCGCGCCGCTCTCGGCGCGCGCCAGCACGACGAGCCGCCGGTCGTCGTCGAGCGGCACGGGCTTGGTGCGTGCGGCCGACGTCGCCGCCGCGTCGGCCGTGCTTCCCGCGCCCGCGGTGCGCGCCGCGCGGCCCTCCTCGAACTGGCAGCCGCACCGCAGGTATTCGCCGTTGCGGCCTGACCAGCAGCACGGGCCTGAACCGGCATCGCTCGAAAGAGAAAACCTCTCCCGAGAGAAAACCTCTCCCGGAGAGGTTCTGGGAGCCGATCGCGCCAGCCGAAACCTCTCCGCAGCCGAAACCTCTCCGGGAGAGGTTTTCTGGCAACTGGCTTCCATTCAGTTGATTAGACGGGGGAACGGGGCGGGGGTTAGCTTCATTTCTAGGCGAGAGGCGAGAGGCGAGAGGCGGGCTTCGGGTGGCGGCGCGCTTCCGCACACACGTAGCCCGCCGGTTACCTACGTGGTCGGGGCCCCGCTCGTCAGGATCGCATTGAACAGCAGCCTGAAGGTGGCCAGTGACTGCCCGCGGTGCTGTGCGCGGAAGCCGATGAGCACGACGCGCCCGAGACCGGCCTTCGCTTCCACCACGGCGGGCTTGCCGGCGATGACCTGTTCGCCTTCGAGCCATCCGCTCATCAGGATGTCCTTGGCGCCGTAGCGCGCGATCACCCTGATGCCGGGCGCCGTGCCGACGTCGTAG
>JAPKZP010000793.1 GCA_026393735.1 Acidobacteriota bacterium | reverse complement strand
GAGGCGGCTGGCGACGTCGAACCGGCTATCGAGGCGCTCGACTCCTTCGTCGCGGCGGTCCCGACCTGCGTCCCGGCCCTCGAACGGTTGATCGAACTCTGCCGGCACGGATTCAACGAAGACCAGGCGTATCGGGCCCGGGTTCGCCTGGCTGACGCGTACCTGGCTTCGGGGCGCTGGGGGGATGCCCGTGCGCTCGCCGAACAGCTCATGGCCACCCGACCCGATGACGCCGAGCACGGGAGACGGCTCTTGGCAGCGCTGACCGGGCTCGGCGTGCCGAATCCCGATGCGGTGGTCAAGGCGCACGAGCGGCGCGTGAGCGGTGTCGCCGACGTGAGTGCTTTTGCGACGTTGCCGGTGCTGTTACCTCCGCCGGCGGGCGACGGTGCCGTCTTCGACGAGATCGCGCCCAGTACGGCGCCCGCGCCGCCTCGTGCATCGGCGGTCGAACGACTCGTGGATTTCAGGTCTCCGGCGCCACCGGATCAGCCGCTGAGTTTCGACATCGACGCCGCTCTCGGGGCGATGCTCGGTCGGGACGGCGCGAGTCCTGGCATGGAGCAGGCGCCGGATATCCTCGAGCTGGACCTCAGCAAGGACCTGGACGAACTGCTGAGCGCGGCCTCGGCCATGCCGGCCCAGCCGGTGTCGGGGCTGCCCGCATCGGCCGCGCCGGGGGACGGCCCCGATCTCGAAGGCTTCTTCGAAGGGCTGCGGAGCGACGCCGGTCGCGGTGGGCAGGAGGCGGACGCGGCGCGTGCCTACGATCGCGCGAGCGTTCACGTCAACCGCGGCGAGACCGACGCCGCAATGGCGTCGCTGGGTGAGGCGGCCCGGGATCCAAGCTACCGGTTCAGAGCGGCATCGATGCTGGGCCGCCTGTTGCGGGAGCGTGGGCAACTGAGCGAGGCGGTCGAGTGGCTCGAGCGGGCGGCCGAGACGCCGGCGCCAAACCTGCAGGCCTCGTGCGGCCTGCTCTACGAACTGGGCGACACGCTCGAAGCCGCCGGCGAGGACACGCGTGCCCTTGCCGTCTTTCTCGAACTCGGGTCCGTGGCCGCCGGTTTCCGGGACGTGGCCTTCCGAATTCGCGCGCTGTCGCCGCACACCGGCGGCTCGGGCCCCGCGAAAGGACCGGCGTGAGAGTACTCAGCCGACTCGTCTTTCTGGCCTATTTCGTCGAGGTCGGATTGCTGTTGCTCGTGGTCCCCTGGTCCACGTTCTGGGAGCACAACTATTTCGTGCAGCTCTGGCCGGTGCTCGACGGCGTCCTGAGGAACAATCTGGTCCGGGGTGCCGTGTCAGGACTGGGCGTCATCAACCTCGGGGCGGCCATGGCAGAACTGGCCGGGTTGTTCGGTCTGAAAGGGAAGTAGCGGCGCGCCTCGGGTGGAGCGTATCATTGTGACACCCGGCGACAGGTTCGCTAACATTGAAGACCGGGTCCGCGGCCTACGCGGCCATCCGGTCGAGGCAGCACGCTCATGGCAGAAGAGCCAACCGTAGACTTCGGGACGTATCTCCGCCAGGCGCGGGAGAAGCGCGGGGTCTCGCTGCAGCAGGTGTCGGCGACCACGAAGATCTCCGTGCGCGTCCTCGATGCGCTCGAACGGAATGACCCGCGGAAGCTGCCCGGCGGCATCTTCTCGCGCGCGTTCGTCCGGTCCTACGCTCGAGAGGTCGGCCTCGACCCGGAAGTTGTCGTGACCCAGTTCGTGGCGGCGTTTCCCGACGAAGCCGACGTCGAGAGCCTCCCGGCCGCGACCTCGTCGGACGATGCGGTCACGTTCGAAAGCCATCGGCGCGCTGCGGCGACATTCCTGAAGCTGCTGGGCATCAGCCTGGTCATCGTGGCGGTCGTGGTCGGCTATCTGAGCATGCGCGCGACGCCCGCCAAGGCGCCGCAAAGCGTGGCGGAGCCTGTACCGGCAGTCTCTGCGCCGGCCGCGCCGGTTCAGCGCCAAGCCGAGGGGGCAAGCGAGCGCGTTCCTG
>JAPKZP010000798.1 GCA_026393735.1 Acidobacteriota bacterium | reverse complement strand
TCCCAGCCCTGGGTAGCGCCGCTCCAACGAGTACCGAGGGTGAGGACGGCACCGGCCAGAAGGGCGCCGAGGGTCGGGATGGCGAGCTTCCACGCCGTCGGCGCCGCGGCGACGGCGGAGACCAGGTCCGGAGCGTGCGGCCAGATGAGACGCGGCAGCGCATCGGCAGCGTAGCGTACCGCGATGGCGACGGTTCCTGAGAGCAACCCGACGGCGAGCGCATGCAGCAGCACGCGTGCACGATCATCCGTCGACGTGCTGCTCTCGGCCATCCAGGTCCTCCGGGTTGCGCCGCACTCCGGACTATGGCAAGAACTGAACAGGGGCCAGGCCCCTTCTTTCAGGCCATGAGCAGCGGGTGCTCCAGGAACTTCTTCAGCGTCTGGAGGAACCGCGCGCCAGACGCTCCGTCGGCGACCCGGTGGTCGACGGAGAGCGTCATCTTCATGCGCCATCCGACGGCGAGTGCGCCGTCGACGACGACCGGCACCTGCCGCACTGCCCCCACTGCCAGGATCGCGGCCTCCGGCGGATTGATGATGGCCGAGAACTCCTCAATGCCCATCATGCCGAGATTCGAGATCGAGAAGGTCGCCCCGGTGTACTCGCTGGGCTGCAGCTTGCGGGCACGGGCACGGTCGGCCAGCGACCGGGCCTCTTCCGAGATCTCCTCGAGCGGCTTGAGATCGACGTCGCGCAGCACCGGCGTGATCAGTCCGTCCTCGAGGGCGACGGCCATGCCGATGTGAACGCGCGAGAACACCCTGATGTGATCGCCCGCGAACGAGGCGTTGATGTCAGGGTGTTGACGCAGCGCCAGGGCCGTGGCCTTCACGATGATGTCGTTGACGCTGATCGTGGACTTCTGATCGCGCAGCGCCTTGTAGGCATCCCACACCCGGTCCATCGCCACGTCCACCGTGAGGTAGAAATGCGGCACGGGGCCCTTGCTCTGGACGAGGCGCTTGGCGATCGTCCGGCGGACCGAGGACAACTCCAGCTCTTCGAATTCCGGCGCGTCTTCGCGGGCAGCCTGCATCGCCAGCGACCGCGACCGCTGGGGGATCGGCGTGCGCGCCGGAGCCGTGGCGGCCGGCGACAGCGTCATCGCCGCTTCGATGTCCCGCTTGATGATGCGGCCCTGGGGGCCCGTGCCTTGGATCGCGTGCAGATCGAGGCCGCCCTCCACCGCCATCCGGAGCGCGAGCGGCGAGGCCTTCAGGCCGCGGCCCGTGGCGGCCGGCGCTCCCGCCGGCGCAGGCTTCGGGGCGGCTGGCGCGGCGGAGGGGCGAGTCACCGGCGCGGGTGCCGCGGCCTTCACCGCGACAGGCTCGACGCTCCCGGCGGCTGGCACCAGCGCCGAGATATCCTCGTCGGCGCCGCCGATGATGCCGATCAGCTGGCCCACCTTCACGAACTGCCCCTCGCTCGCGATGAGCTTGCGGATGGTGCCGTTCGTGTAGGCTTCCATTTCGACGGTCGCCTTGTCGGTCTCCACCTCCGCCAGCGCCTGGCCGGTTTCGATCGGGTCGCCCTCCTTCCGCAGCCAGCGGATGATGCGGCCTTCCTCCATCGTGTCGCTCAGCTTGGGCATTACAACGCGGGACGCCATGATTCGAACCTCGTCG
>JAPKZP010000464.1 GCA_026393735.1 Acidobacteriota bacterium | reverse complement strand
GATAACTCCGGTAGTCTGCGAGGTTGCCGAGAGTGAAGACAACGACGAGAGATACCGGCGAGAGCACCTGGAGCGATCTCTTCGCAAACGCAAGCGCAAGGCTCGGCCACTTGAGCAGACATCCGATACCCAGGGCCGACAGTCCTGCAGCGGTGGCCAGAAAGGCCGTGCGCCTGCTCAGAAGCGGAACGAGCTCCTCTTTGATCGGCAGTTGCCGCAGCAGCGTGACGAGGAAGGCCGCGACCGGCAGGAATGCGAGCGCGAAGATGCATACCAGTTGCCACCGTGGAGATCCGAGTCGCTCTATGCCCGCCCACGCAACAGCGAACACGACAGAGAGCAAGGCGAACGCCATTGCGAACTCGACAGTGTCGCGCCACTGCCAGGAGAGATAGTAGATGTCGCCGTTGAGCACCTGCAGCAGGGGGTAGAAGAAGATGGTGGCGAGCGTGGTCCCGTGCAACAAGGCGAGAAGGCTGCGGCGCAACGGGGCGTTCATCTTGTGCGCATCCAGTACAGCACGCGCGACGAGCCTCGCAGCGTGACGCGCCGTTCGATGGCGAAGTGGCGGCCGAACGCAGCCTCGAATCCCTTCTCGTCGTAGCCGGCGAAGATGTCCGCGCGCGTCGCCAGCATCGCCCGGGCCATTGGATCGTCCTTGGGCACGAACTCGATCACGAGATGGCGACCGATGGACGCCATGAAACGCGCGATCCTGTCGAGAGGTACATTGCTGGCAATCGCGAAGTGGTGCACGAGCGCGAGGGCGAATACCCAGTCGGCCGGACCGCGCTGAACGAGGCTGGCGCGCTCCTCGTGGGCCCAGCCCATCGCCGGGCTCGGCCGATGACTCGCGAGACGCGCGAACCGGCCGGTGTTCGCGCCAAGGTCCCACAGCATACGTGGCCTGCCTTGATCGAGCCATTCGGCCACGAGGGCGGCTTTCTGATCGATGGCTTCGATCGTGTAGCTCTCGCGGCGCGCGTAGTAGTCCTTCCACGCGCCGCCCGGCCGGTACCGCTGTCCGCGAACGGCGGCCTCGAGGCTCTCCAGGAGCACTGCCTTTGCGTCAACGCGCGAAGGGCGAACTGCCTCCGCCGTGCGGCCGCTCTTCGAAGATGTGGCCAGGCGCCGTTCGCCAATGGCGTGCAGGTGCAGGTGGAGGAGCATGCCCGGGCGCAGCCAGGTCGACCGAGGCAGCAGCCGGCTGGCAAGGTCGAGCGGGATACCGTCGACGAAGAGCTGGCTCAGCCGACCGAGTCTCTCGTCCGTCCGCCCCGTGAGCGCCAAGGGAGCGAGGAAATGCTGGCAGAACTGCCGGTACGCGACCCACGGCCCTGGGACGAGCCGTTCGAACGACAACGTGTCGATGAGCACCGGCCGGCCGTCCACGAACTGGATATTGGTCGCGTTGGCGTCCTTGAGCGACATCCCGGCAGCCAACGCGTGCCGCTGCACGGAGAGCGTGGCAAGGGCGGCGTCCTTCAGTTGAGAGAAGCACCACCCGTGAGGGTAGGACACAAACGGGACCTGCACGGGCCTGAGCACGGTCCATGCCTCAGGCTCCGCGCCGGCCGGACGGCCGAGGTCCTCGTGCGTCAGGAGGAGACTCTTCGCCGTCAGTGTGTCGTAGAGACGCGACGACATGAGAAATTCGTAGTCGGCGCGCCCGGCGTGATTGACCTGGCGGTACACCGTGCCGTCACGCATGAAGACGTGCCCGGACGGATCGCGGAAGGATCCGTTAACTTCCTTAGTCGCAGAGGCCACGGTTACTCGGAATTGTCGTTTCTTGAAGACGGCTTGACCGGTTTGAACAGCCAGGCGATGGCCCTGGCGATACGTCTCCACGCGTGGCGGAACACCAGTCCGGCGCCCAACAGCAGGGCCAATCCGGTCTGAAACAAGAGGCTCCCCGTGCCGGGATCGATGTACGCGTAGGCATCAGGAGCCTGAAGCAGGAACGCCAGCACGAAGACGATCGTCAGCGCGTGCCGCGCAAGCACGGTACCCGCAGACTTGTTCGGTAGACACTCCACGGATCTCATTTTATCCGGATTCTCCAGATTCCCCTCGCGTCGCGCTTGCGTGTCTCTCGCTGTCACTTGTTTCTGTGTCTTCTCAATCACACGGCTATTCATCGTACACGAACGGAGCTCCGGCCAGGATGCCATCGCAGATGACATCGAGGCCTCGGTGCGCGCCTTGCCGCAGTTGGTCGATCGAGTCGAGGCTCATCGTGAAGATCGGGTAGCCGGCTTTCGGACGTACGAACGGCAGCGGGATCATGCGACGGAAGAAGAAGTGATACGCGTACAGGCGAGCCCGCTGCCGGAGATCGTCCGCCATCCGGCCAGCGAACGGCAGCCGGTCAAGGATCGCGAAGTACTCCTCCGGGCTCCTGGCGTCGTGCGTGATGCCCTTGTTGCGGATCCAGGCTTCTCCAGCCACGATGACGGGCACGCCCACGCTCGCGAGCTCCACTCCGGTCTTCGTGCCGTAGATGATGGCGGCGTTGCACAGCGACATGAGAGCGTAGGTGCTGACGGCGCTCTCGGGCGGCACGACCGTGATATTGGGCGGCAGGTTTGGGATGACGCGCTCCAGTTCCTGGAGGATTGGCTGCCGCGAAGGCGGGAACCCGCTGATCTCCGCGGGGTGCACGCGTATCACGAGCTGCAGATCGCGGCGCCGATCGAAGTACCGGCAGGTTTCGACGAGCCACTCGAGCATGCCGGGAAACGCGTTGACGGGGTAGTGCAGTTGCGCGTCCCAGCTCACGTTGGTGA
>JAPKZP010000095.1 GCA_026393735.1 Acidobacteriota bacterium | reverse complement strand
TGGCCGATGTTCGGCACAGCCAACCAGCTGCTGGCGGCCGTTGCGCTCGCGATCGCCACGGCCGCGTTGCTGAACGCCGGCAAGGTGAAGTACGTGTGGGTCACGCTCGTCCCGCTCGTTTTCGTCTCCGTCACGACGCTTTACGCCGGCTGGCGGAACATCTTCGACAACTTCCTGCCGATGGCACGGGTGCCGGGCAAGGAGGTCCTCGGCTGGGTGAACGTGTCGCTGACGGCGATCATCCTCGTCTGTGCCGTCATCATCCTCGGCGAGACCGCCCGGCGCGCGTGGCGCGTGCTGGCGCACCGCGAGTTCTTCAAGGCCGGCCGGCCCGTCGAGGTCGTCAACGGCCAGCCCGTCGAGCCGCTGACCTTCGGCGAAGCGTAACCAAGGAGCGAGACGTATGGCAGAGACTGCGACGCCCGATCCCAACGCCCCGGTGCAGCCCTTCCCGGGCTCGTTCTGGACCGCCAACGTCACGGAGCTGTTCGAACGCGCCGCCTACTACTCGATGGCGAGCTTCGTCGTCATCTACCTCGGGCAGCTCGGGTTCGGCGCCTACTGGCCCTCGTTCCTGAACTCGACGGTGCTGTGGGGCCTCGTGTACTTCCTGCCCATCCTCTCTGGCACGATTGCCGATCAGATCGGGTTCAAGCGCGCCCTGCTCATCGCGTTTGTGCTCCTGACGGCCGGGTACTTCATGATGGGCTACCCGGTCTGGTTCGGCGGGAGCGTGCTGAGCAAGACGATCCGGCCCGAAGTCACCGTCGGCGCCCGCGACTGGTGGCTCATCGTCTCGGCCGTGGTGATCATCGGGATCGGCGGGTCGGTGATCAAGCCGTGCATTTCGGGAACGGTGCAGAAGGTCGCGGGCGCCCGGGCCACGCTGGGCTTCGCGATCTTCTACATGGTGATCAACATCGGGTCGCTCTTCGGCCGCGGCACCGCGTTCGTGGTCCGCAGCGGGTCCGGCCTCACGACGATCCTCATGGTGGTCACCATCTGCGCCCTGGCCGCCGCCGGGATTGTGCTGATCGTGCGCAGCACCACGAAGGCCGAACGGACAAAGAAGGACATCTGGACGGCGACGGCCGGGTTCACGGCGATCACGGTGCTGGCCGCCTACCTGGTGGCGCGGATCTACGGGGCCTCGGCGGCCGAGCGCGACGTGGAGGGGGCGGCGAACCTGTCGCTGATCTTCGCGGTGGCGGCCATGGCGTCGATCGTCGCGTTCTTCGTCGTGTTGCTCACGTATCGCGAACCCGGGGTGGCGGCGGGGACGCCCGCGAAACCGAAGCGCAGCGTCTGGCAGATCCTGGTCGACATGGCGCTGGTGCTGCGGAGCGGCCGCTTCACGGTCTACCTCATCGTCATGACGGGGTTCTACTTCCTGTACAACCAGGTCTACAACGTGTTTCCGCTCTATGTGAAGCGCGTCGTCGAACTGAGCCCGCCGATGGACCTCTACACGGCCGCCAACCCGTTCGTCATCGTCTGCTTCCAGTTGATCATCACGAGCACGTGGGGAAAGATGAAACCGATCGTCTCGATGGTCGCCGGCGCGGTCATCATCGGGATCGCGATGCTCATCAACATCGCGCCGATCTACATGGCCGGCGGCCCTCAGGCCGTGGCCGCGAACTGGTTGCCGATTGCGTCGGTGTTCTTCGTCCTGACGGTGGCGCTCATCGCGCTCGGCGAGCTGTTCACGTCGCCGCGCATGTACGAGTACATCGGCGCCTTGTCGCCGAAAGGGCAGGAAGGGCTCTTCCTCGGCTACGCGAACCTGCCGCTCGCCTTCGGGGCGATTCTGGGCGGCCCGGGCGGCGCGTTCATCTTCAACGAGATCATGGCGCGAGGCGCGACGGTGAAGCCGGACGGCCTGCTCGAGCTCGTGCCGGCCCAGAACGCAGCCGGGTGGATCATCCTCATGGCGATCGGCATGGTCTCGGCCGCGTCGCTGTGGCTGTTCAACCGGTGGCTGGAGAAGCAGAAGGCGTAGCCGCTGCCACGAGGGTCAGACTCCGTGCCACGAGGGTCAGACTCCGGGGTCAGACTCCGGGGTCAGA
>JAPKZP010000728.1 GCA_026393735.1 Acidobacteriota bacterium | reverse complement strand
GGCCGTACACGCTCCAGTTGAAGCACGTCTTCACGGTGGCCGTGAACTCCCGCACGACCACAGCCGTGATGCTGACCGAGGTCGAATACGACGGCGTGGTCGGCTACGGCGAAGCGTCGATGCCGCCCTACCTGGGCGAGTCCCACGAAACGGCCACGGCGTTTCTCTCGAAGGTGGACCTCAGCCGGTTCAGCAACCCGTTCGAACTCGAGACGATTCTGACGGCGATCGACGCGATCGCGCCGGGCAACCCGGCCGCCAAGGCTTCGGTGGACATTGCGCTGCACGATCTGGTGGGCAAGCTTCTGAAACAGCCCTGGTACAACATCTGGGGCTACGACCCGGCGCAAGCGCCGGTGACAACGTTTACGATTGGCATCGACACGCCGGAGGTGGTGAAGCAGAAGACGAAGGAAGCGGCCGAGTTCAAGGTGCTGAAGATCAAGCTCGGGCGCGATACCGACAAGGCGATGGTGGAGGCGATTCGAACCGTCACCGACAAGCCCATGAGTGGCGATGCGAACCAGGGGTGGACCGATCGCCAGCAGGCGCTCGACATGATCGGCTGGCTGAAGGAACGAGGATTCCTCTACGTCGAGCAGCCGCTGCCCAAGGAGCGCGTGGAAGACCTCGCGTGGATCACGGAACGCAGCCCGCTCCCGATCATCGGCGACGAAGGCGTCCAGCGCCTTGCCGACGTCCACAAGGCCCACGGCGTCTACACCGGCATCAACATCAAGCTGATGAAGTCGACCGGCATGCGCGAGGCGCAAAAGATGCTGCAGCTTGCCCGCGGGCTCGGGCTGAAGGTGATGCTCGGATGCATGACGGAGACCTCGTGCGGGATCTCCGCGGCGTCGCACCTGTCGCCCATGGTGGACTGGGCCGATCTCGACGGCGCGCTGCTCATTTCGAACGACGTCTTCGACGGCACGAAGGTCGTCGACGGCAAGGTGACGCTCACCGGCCGTCCTGGCATCGGCGCCGTGAAGCTCGGGCCCAAGGGTTAGGCGCTCTTCGTGCCGCCGATGCGCGGCCAGAGCGCGTCGCCCTTGATGGTGACGAGCGTACCGGCGCCGGTCCACGCGGCGTCCGCGAGCCTATGCTCACCGGCCGGCTTGATCACGCCGACGCGCCGCAGGATCTCCGTGGCTGACGCCGGCATGGCCGGCAGCAGCAGGACGGCCGCAATCCGCACCGCCTCTGCGACCTCGTAGAGGATCTGCGCCACGCGCGGCGCGTTCGCCGCGTCTTTGGCGAGCTTCCAGGGCTCCGTTTCCGTGATGTACAGGTTGGCGGCGTCGATGATCGCGAAGGCGGCGCCCATGCCCTCCTGCAGCGCGAAGCGATCCATGGCGGCGCCATACGTTGCCACCGCCGACGCCGCAATCTGCGCGAGCCGCCCTGCCGGCCCCGTCGGCACTGCGAGCGTCCCGCCGCAGTACTTCTCCGCCATCGTCGCGACGCGACTCACGAGGTTGCCGAGGTTGTTGGCCAGGTCGGAGTTGTAGCGTTCCTCGAACCGCTCCCACGAGAAGTCGCCGTCCTGGCCGTACGCGAACTCCCGGACGAGGAAGAGGCGCAGCGGGTCCGGCCCGAACCTCGATGCCGCCTCCAGCGGATCGACGATCGTGCCAAGCGACTTGCTCATCTTCTCGCCCTTGAAATACACGAAGCCGTGGCCGAAGACCTGCTTCGGCAGCGGGACGCCGGCGCTCATCAGCATGGCTGGCCAGATCACGCAGTGGAAGCGCGTGATGTCCTTGCCGATGACGTGCAGCGACGCCGGCCACCACTCGTCGAAGCGCGGGTCGTTCGCGCCGAAGCCGAGCGCCGAGATGTAGTTGATGAGGGCGTCGAACCAGACGTACACGACGCTGTTCTCGTCGAATGGCAGCGGGATGCCCCACGCCTGTCCCGCCCGGCTGATCGAGATGTCCTCGAGCCCGCCCTGGATCACGTTCAGGATCTCGTTGCGCCGGACCTCGGGTTCGAGACACTCCGGATGCTGCGCGTAGTGCTCCAGCAGCGGCTGCTGGTACTTCGAGAGCCGGAAGAAGTAGTTCTTCTCCTTGATCCAGTCCGGCGTCGTGCGGTGTACCGGGCACTGGCCGTCGACGAGGTCCTTCTCCTGCTTGAACGCCTCGCAGGACACGCAGTACCACCCCTCGTAGTGCCCGTCGTAGATGTCGCCGGCTGCCTGGATCCGCTCCACGAGCGCCGTCACGCCCACGCGATGGCGCTCCTCGGTCGTGCGAATGAAGTCGTCGAACGACACGTCCAGGCGCTGCCACACCTCCCGGAACTCCCGCTCCATCCCGTCGCAGTACGCCTTCGGGTCCAGCCCCTGCTCCGTCGCACGCCGGAATACGTTCAGCGAGTGCTCGTCGTTGCCCATCAGGAACCAGGTGGGCACGCCGGCCAGGCGCTTGTAGCGCGCGATGATGTCGGCGGAGATCTTCTCGTACGCCGTCCCGAGATGC
>JAPKZP010000188.1 GCA_026393735.1 Acidobacteriota bacterium | reverse complement strand
GCACGACCTTCGCCAGGTGGCTGTAGCGGAATTCCTTCTTCTGCGAGAGCGCCAGCGCTTCCTTCAGGCGGCCTTCCTTGAGGTGCTTGGCCACCTGCGGCGCGTACAGCTTGGACTGCTTACGGGCCTGCAGGAACGTATAGAAGCGCTCGACGGCCACGCCGAACGAGATCATGGACATGATGAACAAAACCCAGGCAATGGCCTTCGCGAAGAATCCCATCTGCTGCCACATCTCAATGAGGTTCATGTCTCTCCATCCTCCAGAAATCCAACGATGTTTCAACCTAAGGACAGCCGGTCGTCGGCGGCCCCGCGGTCCCAACCGATCCTGTGACCGATAGGGCCTACTGCAGCGTGAAGTTAACGGTCACCGTCATGATTACGGGCACGGGCACGCCGTTGAGCAGCGTCGGCGTGAACTGCCACTGACGCACTGCGTCGAGCGCGGCCTGGTCGAGCAGCGGGATCGAACGCAGCACGCGCGCGTCATTGACCTTGCCATCCGGCCCGATGGTCGCCTCGATGATGACCACTCCCTGCACGCGCGCCGACTGCGCAATGCTCGGGTACACGGGCTTGACGTCCTTGATCTTCGTCGGCGGTCGAATGTTACCACCCACCCGGACCGGCGCCTGCGGTGGCGGCGGTGGTGGAGGAGGAGCCTCGGGCAGGCCGCCCACGACGCCGCCGACGACGCCACCCGGCACGCCGCCCTCAACGCCGCCGGCCACTCCGCCTTCGGGGGCTTCGATACCGGTCTCCGGCTTGATCTCGGACGGCGCCGATACCGGCGCTGCCGCTGGATTCACGTCGAGAATCGGTTTCGGAGCCGCAGCCGCAGGTGGCGGTGGCGGTGGCGGTGGCGGTGGCGGCGGTGGCGGAGCCGCGACGAACGCCATCATCGCTGGAGGCGTCGGCAAGACGTCTGCCGCCATCAACGGAATGATGATGACGAGCGCGATGAGCAGCGTGTGGACGAAGATGGAGAGCGGAACTGTGTACCATTTCCGACTCCCCAGAGTGATTGAGGATTGAACGACATCCCCGAACATGTCGCGTGGCACCGGTCTGTCCTCCTAACCTCTGGGCTCACACGGTTCACGAAGGCGGCCGATTATATCGGGAGCGAAAAAGCCGTGTCAATGAATCCCGACACGTCCTGCCGCCCCGCACGACCACTCGAACCATTAGACACCGGATCGCCGAAATCGGCCATCCGATCCGACCGGAGGCGTCGGATTTCCCGACGCCTGCCGGAGACGCGGAACACGTATCCGGACAGCGGCCGGCGTTCGCGTGCGCTTACGCCGATCCGATCCGCATCCCGTAGAACGAGCGCCAGACGAAGACCAGCGCTACGGCAAAGAAGACGGCGGCCAGCGCGTGGCTCAGGCCCGCGCCGGCTTCCGTCGTCAGCTTGACCGCCAGTTCGACGGCCAGCAGTCCAAACAGCGTGGTGAACTTGATGACGGGATTCATGGCCACCGACGAGGTGTCCTTGAACGGGTCGCCAACCGTGTCGCCCACGACCGTCGCCGCGTGCAGCGGCGTCCCCTTCTCCTTCAGCTCGACCTCGACGATCTTCTTCGCGTTGTCCCAGGCCCCGCCGGCGTTCGCCATGAAGATGGCCTGGTACAACCCGAACAACGCGATCGAGATGAGGTAGCCGATGAAGAAGTAGGGCTCGAAGAACGCGAACGCCAGCGTGATGAAGAACACCGTGAGGAAGATGTTGAACATCCCGCGCTGGGCGTACTGCGTGCAGATTTCCACGACCTTCTTGCTGTCGCTCACCGAGGCCTTCGTGACGCCCTCGAGCTTGATGTTGGCCTTGATGAACTCGACGGCCCGGTAGGCGCCGGTCGAAACCGCCTGCATGGAGGCGCCGGTGAACCAGTAGATCACCGCCCCGCCTGAGACGAGCCCCAGCAGGAACGGCGGGTGCATGATCGAGAGGTTCCGCAGCAGCTCGGGCCTCAGGCCCTCCGTCAGCAACATGATGATCGAGAAGATCATCGTCGTGGCGCCCACGACCGCCGTGCCGATGAGCACGGGCTTGGCCGTGGCCTTGAACGTGTTGCCGGCGCCGTCGTTCTCCTCGAGCAGTTCCTTCGCGCGGCCGAAGTCCACGTCGAAGCCGTAGTCCTTCTTGATCTGCGCCTCGATGCCCGGGATCGTCTCGAGGACCGACAACTCGTAGACCGACTGGGCGTTGTCGGTGACCGGCCCGTACGAGTCGACGGCGATCGTCACCGGGCCCATGCCGAGGAAACCGAACGCCACCAGACCGAAGGCGAACACCGCCGGCGCCACCATGAGCGCGCCGAGCCCGAGGGTGCTCACGCCGTAGCCGATGCCCATCAGGGCCACGATCGTGAGGCCCAGCCAGAAGGCGCTGAAATTGCCCGCCACGAGGCCCGACAGGATGTTCAGCGACGCGCCGCCCTCGCGCGACTAGGTCACCACTTCCTTCACGTGGGTCGACTCGGTCGACGTGAAGATCTTCACCAGTTCGGGGATGATCGCGCCGGCCAGGGTGCCGCAGGTGATGACGCTCGACAGCTTCCACCAGATCGCCCCGTCGCCGAGCGCCGGGATGAGCAGCCAGGACGCCACGTAGGTCAGCACGACCGAGACGATCGACGTCAGCCACACCAGCAGCGTCAGCGGCGCCTTGAAGTTCATCTTCGTCGCCCCGGCGTACCGGAACTTCGCGATCACGCTATTGATGTTAAAGGACAGCGCGCTCGCGATTACCATGACGATGCGCATCACGAACATCCAGACGAGCAGCTGGACCTGGACCTGCGTCTGGGGCACCGCGAGCAGGATGAACGAGATCAGCGCCACACCCGTGACGCCGTAGGTCTCGAAGCCGTCCGCGCTCGGGCCGACCGAGTCGCCGGCGTTATCGCCCGTGCAGTCCGCGATCACTCCCGGGTTGCGGGCGTCGTCTTCCTTGATGTTGAAGACGATCTTCATCAGATCCGACCCGATGTCGGCGATCTTGGTGAAGATGCCGCCCGCGATGCGCAGCGCCGCGGCGCCCAGCGACTCGCCGATCGCGAAGCCGATGAAGCACGGCCCCGCGTAGTCGCCCGGGACGAACAGCAGGATGCACAGCATGATGAAGAGCTCGACCGAGATGAGCATCATCCCGATGCTCATGCCGGCCCGGAGCGGGATCTCCATGATCGGGAACGGCTGGCCGCGCAGGCTCGCAAACGCCGTCCGCGAGTTGGCGAACGTGTTGATCCGGATCCCGTACCAGGCGACCAGGTAGCTGCCGCCGATGCCGATCAGGCTGAAGGCCAGGATGATGATGACGCGCATCGGCGCGAACTTCTGGAGGAACCCGAAGTAGAAGACGATGATCGCCGCGATGAAGATCTCGAGGATCAGGAGGAACTTCCCCTGCTGCAGGAGGTACGTCTTGCAGGTCTCGTAGATCAGGTCCGAGATCTCCGCCATCGACTGGTGCACCGGCAGCCTGCGGATCTGGTGGTAGATCAGGTGGCCGAAGAACAACCCGCCCACGGTGACGAGCAACCCGAACATCAGAAGGGTCCGCCCGCTGACGCCGAGGAACCGCTCGGACGAGAGGTCCGGCAGCACGAGACTGGCTTCTCCGCCGTGGTGGACCTGCGGTTGCGCCTGGGGCTGGGCGTCCGGCTGGGTGCCCTGGGCCGCCGAGGGGATACCGGTCACGGCCACGAGGACCATCACCGCCATCAACATGGCTCCGATCCACAGCGCCGCCTGGCGCCCGCGCTTCCGGATTGCACGCATGGCTAGTACCTCTTCATGAACGTGGTCGTTCAGACCAGCCGCTCCGCTTCACGATCGGCCCCGTGCTGCCTGCGCAGCGCTTCGGCAGGGCCGTGCCGCCGGCCAGGATGATGCAGCCCCCGTCTTCAATGGACACGCCAGGGTACACGACACCATCCCTCGGCACAATCACCACGAATCCCGCGACGAAACTGCGGCGCAGCCACGGCAGCGCGGTCAGCCTCGTCCGCTCACCAGCCAGAAGGCCGTGACGGCGGCCAGTGCGATCCGGTACCACGCGAACACGGCCAGCGTGTGGCTGGCCAGGTACTTCAAGCAGAACGCGATCGCCACGTAGCCCACGACCGCCGACGCCGTCATGCCGATGACGAAGAAGCCGCCCTGGCCAGCCGTGACGCCGACGCGCCACAGGTGCCACCCCTCGTGCAGGGCAGCCGCCAGAATGGCCGGCACGCCGAGCACGAACGAGAAGCGTGCCGCGGCGTCCCTCCGCAGCCCCGTGAACATCCCGGCGGTGATCGTGGCGCCCGAGCGCGACACGCCGGGGACGAGCGCGGCGGCCTGCGCCGTACCGATCGCCAAGGCGTGCGCCAGCGACGCGGACGCGACGTCACGGCTCGGGTTTCCGATCCGCTCGACGACCAGGAAGAGCACGGCCACGATCGTCAAGGTGACCACCGTCACCCACGGCGTCCGGAGCATCTCCTCGATCCGGCCGGCGGCGAGCACGCCGACGATCACGACGGGGATCGTGCCGACGGCCACCAACTGCAGGAGCCGGGCGGGCCCGCGTGCGTCAGGCCGGAGCGCGTCGGGCACGGCCAGGGCCATGGCCACGAAATCGCGGCGAAAGAACGCGACGACCGCGAGGAGCGTCCCCACGTGGCACGCCACGTCGAACGCCATCCCCAGTTGGTCGGCATCCCATCCGAGGAACAGCCGGGCCAGGATGAGATGCGCCGAACTCGAGACCGGCAGGAACTCCGTCGCTCCCTGCACGATCCCCAGCACGACGGCTTCGAAGTACCCCAACGGAATCTGGAAGCGCGCCTAGGACGCGCGGTTGTTGCGGTTGTTCTTCTTGCGGGCCGCGCCGTTGCCCGTCGCCGCCGCGGCGGCCGGGACGCGGGGCGCGCTCTTCGTGCGCCAGAACGTCACGATGGCCGCGGCGATGAACACGCTGGAGTAGGTCCCCGTGATCACGCCGACGATCATGGTGAACGCAAAACCCTTGAGCACCTCGCCGCCGAACAGGAACAGCGCAACGGCCGAAAGCAGCGTCGTGCCCGCCGTGAGGATGGTGCGGTTCAGGGTCTGGTTGATCGCCGTGTTCACCACGTCGAGGAGCGTGTCCTTCCGCATCCCCTTCAGGTTCTCGCGGACGCGATCGAAGATGACGATGGTGTCGTTGGTCGAATACCCCGTGACGGTCAGAATCGCCGCGATGACGTTCAACGTCATGTCGTAGCGGAAGAACGCCAGGAACGCCAGCGTCACCAGCAGGTCGTGCACCGTCGCCACCACCGCGCCCACGGCAAAGCTGAGCCGGAAGCGGAAGCCGATGTAGAGGAGCAATCCGCCGAGCGACAGCACGGTGGCGAGGATACCCTTGCGGGTCAGTTCCTGCCCGACCACGGGGCCGACGACCTGCGTGCCGACCACCTGGAACTTGCCGAGGTTGGCTGCGGTGAGGCCGTTCACCACGGCGTCGGCGGTCTTCGTGAGCGCCGCGCCCTGCTCCTGGCCGACGTCCGGCAGGCGGATGAGGGTCTCGCGCGCCGACTCGTCGCCGTAGCGCTGCACGACGATGTTCTCGCCGGCGGTGATGCCCTGATGGCGGCTGAGCGCATCACGCACCTGCTGCACCGACGGCGCCGTGTCGAACTTCACGATCACGATCGTGCCGCCGGAGAACTCGACGCCGCGCGGCAGGCCGGCCGTCGCGATGGTGATGATGCCGGCGGCAATGACGATCCACGACAGGACCAGCGCGTGCCACCGGTACTTGACGAAGTTGAAGTTGGGATGCTTGAAAATCTGCATGGTGCCAG
>JAPKZP010000126.1 GCA_026393735.1 Acidobacteriota bacterium | reverse complement strand
TGGCTGTCCGGCACGCCTTCTTCGCGGAACAGCCGCCGGATGAGACTGGGGCACGTCTTGCCGCCGCATGCACCCATGCCGGCGCGCGTGATGGCCTTGAGCTCGTTGAGGTCGCGCAGCCCCGACCGGATCAACCCGCGGATCTCGCCGGCGGTGACACGTTCGCACCGGCACACGATCATCTCGTCGTCGAGGCGCGGCACGTGCGTGTCGGCAGGCTCGCTCACCCAGGGTTCCTGCACGCGGATACCCGCGATCCGCCGCGCGATGTCGCGGGGGGCCTTGACGCGCACCATCAGGCAACGGTCCGCCGTCTTGGCCTCCCGGACGCGCGTCACCTCGACATTGCCCAGGATCGCACCTTCGGTGTCGAGCACCGTGACCGAGTCGCCTTTTCTGATGGACTTCGACGTGAACTCGTAGGGAATCGTGACGATGGGGAAGTCCGCGTCCTTCCGGAAGTCGACCAGCGTCACCGCGAGGCCGGGGCAGATCGCGACGCACTTCTCGCAGGCGTCGCATTGTTCGCCGACGAACTCCGGGAGGCCCATGATGTCGTCACCCTCGATGCGGATGGCATGGTGAGGGCAGATCGACGTGCACGGGTTGCACGGGATCTCCTGCGCGCAGTGGAAGAGTGGGTACGCGCCACGCTCCTCGGTGGGGATGTCCTCCCTGACCGACGCGCCCGGGCGCGACTTCAGCACCTCGGCCGTACGGTGCCACTCGGGCGGAATGTCGCCGACGTCTCGCCCCAGCGCGCGAGCGATCTCGAGGCCGCGGATGCGCCCCGTGAACATGGCCGCGGAGGCTTCCGCGATTTCCTCGGAATCGCCCGCGGCGTACACCGGAAGGCCGAACTCCCGCGCCTTCGCGACGAACTCGTCCACGGGATCGAGGCCGACAGCCACGAGCACCGTGTCGCAGTCGAAGGTCTGCTCGGTCCCGGCCACCGGCTTCCAGTTCTTGTCGATCCCCGCGATCGTGACCGATCGCACGTCCTCGCCGCCGTTCGCGCTGAGCACCGTGTGCGACGCGTAAATCGGCACGCCCATCCGGACGAGCTTGTCCTTGTGGACCTTGTAGCCGCCGCACTCGGGCATGGCCTCGCAGAGTCCGACCACCTGGATGCCGGCCTGCAGCGCGTGGTACCCCGCGATCAGGCCCACGTTGCCGCCGCCCACGATGAACAGGCGCGTCGTCGGGCGCACCAGGTCCCGGTTGACGAGCGTCTGGAACGCGCCCGCCCCGTAGACGCCGGGCAGCGTGTTGCCCTTGAACACCAGCGACTTCTCACGCGCGCCCGCGGCCACCAGCAGGATCTCCGGCCGGACGATGCAGTACTGGCCTTCGCGCAGGATGCCGACGCGCCGGTCGGAAAACACGGCGAGGGCGGAACTGTTCAGCCAGACGCGGACGTTCTCGAACGCGCGCACGTCCTGCTCGAGGCGGGTGGCGATGTCGATGCCGCGCGTGCCGGCGTGGCAGGCGTCAATCGATCCGAAGAACTTGTGCGTCTGGAGCACGAGTTTGCCGCCGAGCCTGTGTTTGTCATCCACGATGAGCACGCGCACGCCGGCACGGGCGAGTTCGATGGCCGCCGTGAGTCCGGCCGGGCCGCCGCCGATGACCAGACACTCCGTGTCGATCGTCGGGATATCGCGGAGCTCGAGGCCGCCTGCGACGTCCGGCAGCACGGGCAGGCCGTCGAGCGGGGCGACCTTCATGCCGGGCTTCACGTGCACCATGCACGACTTCACCGGAAGGCCGTCGGCGATGACCGCGCACTGCGCGCACTGGCCGTTGGCGCAGAAGATGCCCTGCGGCGCGCCGTCCTTGTGATGGTGGCCGAAGACACGAATCCCGTTGGCGAAGAGCGCCGACGAGATCGTCTCGCCCTCCAGGCCGTTCAAGGGCCGGTTGTGCCAGAAGAACTCGAACGACGGTAACGCGGGCACGGCCAGAATCGGGTGCTCGCGGATGCGGTGCTCGACCACGATGCGACTCCTGGGGGGCAGGATTCGAGCGCGGTTCCACGCGGCCCGGAATGGTCAAAGGGTGTGCAGCCGGGAGGGAACCGACGAGGAGGGGGCGGCTCTCAGGGGGATCTTATCAGAGTCGCCCAATCCCTTATCTGCCGGCCAGATAGTCCACCGCCACGCTGGCCAGGGCGCGCACGCCCGTGATGAGTGCCGCCTCGTCAGGGCTGAACTTCGGCGAGTGGTTGGCCGCCCAGGCGGACGGATCCGATCCCTTCGGGGCGACGCCCAGGAAGAAGAACAGCGCCGGCACCTTCTGGCCGTAGTACGAGAAGTCCTCGGACGTGGTCGTCGGCTGCGCGTTCGGGTTGAACGTGCCGACAGCCACGCGCTTGAGGGACGGCGCCATGCGCTCGGTGAGGGCCGGATCGTTCCAGGTGACCGGATACCCTTCGTCGAGCTTGAGTTCGGCGGTCGCGCCGGATGCCGCCGCGATGTTCTCGACCGTTCGCTTCACGCGCGCCAGAATCTGCGTGCGCATCTCGGGATCGAACGTGCGAATCGTCCCCGTCATCCGCACCTGGTCGGGCACGATGTTGTGGCGGCTGCCCCCTTCGATGGTCCCGACGGTGATCACGGCCGGCGCCGTCGTGAGGTCGATCTGGCGGCTGACGATCGTCTGCAGGCCGAGCACGATCTGCGAGGCCACGACGATGGGGTCGACGCCGGCCCATGGCATGGCGCCATGGGTCTGGCGGCCCTTCACGACGATGCTGTACGTGTCGCTGGCGGCCATGAGGCCTTTCGGCCTGAAAGTGATGGCGCCCGCCTCGAGCGGCGTGATCCCGACGTGCAGGCCGAAGATCGCATCCACCCTCGGGTTGTCGAGCACCCCCTCCTTCACCATGACTTCCGCGCCGCCGGGCTCGCCCGGAACGCCTTCTTCAGCAGGCTGGAAGATGATCTTCACGGTGCCGGGAAGATCGGCCTTGAGGCTGGCGATCACCTGCGCGGCGCCGAGCAGCATCGACATGTGAAAGTCGTGGCCGCACGCGTGCATCACGCCGACGTCACGCCCGTTGTACTCGCCGCGCTCCTTCGACGCGAAGGGCAGGCCGGTCTCCTCGGTGACGGGCAGGCCGTCCATGTCCGAGCGCAGCGCGACCACCGGGCCAGGCGTGCCGCCGCGCAACACCCCCACCACGCCCGTCTTCGCGATGCCCGTCGTCACCTCGTAGCCCATCGCGCGAAGCTCGTCCGCGACGAACGTCGACGTGCGCACCTCGCGGTTGCCGAGTTCCGGGTGCGCGTGGAGTTCTCGCCGCCACGGGACGACCTTTGCGAGCGCGGCCTCGGCGGCCGTGTCCAGCCGCTGATGCAGCTGGTCGTGCGGTGATGCCGGTGTGGCCGGTTTCTTCGCCGGAGACGGCTGGGCGGCGGCGCTTGCGGCGACGAGCAGAGTGAACAGCAGCGTAGCGGACAGGCGACGTCTCGACGTCATCACTGAGTTGAGCTCCCGTGAGCAGTATAACGCGCCCGGAGCCCATGCCGACGCATCTCGCGACAGGCTCGCGACTCGGGGTCGTCGGACGCGGGTGGCCGCGGCGCTTCCCATCTGCCCGCAGGCCGCACAATCGAAGCTCAGCCGAGGACAGATGGGAGCGGCGCGGACAGGACCCGCG
>JAPKZP010000515.1:4786-23922 GCA_026393735.1 Acidobacteriota bacterium | reverse complement strand
TTCCTCAACTATCATCCGGTGTTCTCCCAGGACGACCCGCTTCAGTTCATCTGGTGCATCGCGGGCGAGCGGTACTGGGTCGGCGACAAGAACAAGGACTTCATGGCGGGCAAAGGTGACTCCATTACCACGTGACGGCGCAGGATTCGCGGAGAACGCGGGGCAGATGCCCCCCGTCCACCGCCAGGTTCGATGGTGGATCCTGGGGATGCTCTTCTGCGTCACCATGATCAACTTCGTCGACCGGCAAACGCTGTCGGTGACAGCTCCGAAGCTGCGCGAGATCTTCAGCCTCTCGAACACCCAGTACGGCATCATCGTCGCGGCCTTCCAGATGGGCATGGTCTTCGGCGAGTTCCCGATGGGCTGGCTGATGGACCGGCGCGGCGCGCGCTTCGGGCTGACGTTCGCGGTGATGTGGTGGTCGATCGCGAACGCGTTGCACGCGGTCGCCAACTCCCTGCTCCATTTCAGCTTCTTCCGCTTCTGGCTGGGGACGGGGGAATGCGGCAACTTCTCGGGAGGCAACAAGGTCGTCTCGCAGTGGTTCCCCGTCCGCGAGCGGGCGTTCGCGGTCGGCATCTTCAACAGCGCGTCGATGATCGGCAGTGCGGTGGCGCCGTTCCTCATCGTGCCGATCGTGCACCTGTACGGATGGAGGACCGCCTTCCTGGTCCCGAGCGTGCTGGGCATGGTCTGGGCGGCGGTCTGGCACTTCTTATACCGCTCCCCGGACGAGCACAAGAAGTTGACGCCCGCGGAGGCCGCCTACATCCGCGAAGGCGAGCCGGCCGCGGCTGGGCCGATCCCCACAAACGGCCAACTGCTCGGCCTCGGACCCACGTGGGGCCTGATGCTGTGCCGCCTGCTCGTCGGGCCGGTGGTGCAGTTCTACATCTACTGGCTGCCGGAGTACCTCTACCGGCAGCGGGGCTTCAGCCTGACGGAAATCGCCTTCTTCGCCTGGATCCCCTTGATGTTCGGGGGTCTCGGCAGCATCGGCGGCGGCTGGGCGTCCGGGTTCCTCATCCGGCGAGGATACTCGGTGCGTGCGGCGCGCATCATGACCATGGGCTTCGGCGCCACGCTGTGCTTCCTCAGCCTGGCCGTCGTCCTCGTCAAGACGGTTCCGGTGGCATTGATCGCCATCTGCTGCGTGCTCTTCGGGCACACGGCCTTGTCGGCCAACATGTTCGCGGCCATCTCGGACATCTTCCCCAGTTCCGCGGTGGCGCGCGTGACAGGACTGACCGGGATTGCATCGGGCCTGAGCGGCATGCTGTTCCCGCTGCTCACGGGCATTCTGGTGGACCGCATCTCGTACACGCCCGTGTTCGCCATGGCTTCCCTGATGCCGGCCGCCGGGCTGCTCGTCCTGGTGGTGTTCGCCGGCAAGTTCAAACAGATTCCCCTTCAGGTGTCATCATGATCGGCCATCGAGAGCCGGGCAGGGCCCGGCGGCCTTTTCTGGGCCACGCGGGACCCACCGTGACCATCGAGAAAACCCCGTTCAAGGGCTGGCCCAACTGCTACCGCGTGTCGAACGGCACGGTCGAGTTCATCGCCACGACCGACGTCGGGCCGCGCATCATCTCGTTCGGCTTCGTGGGCGGCGCGAACCTGTTCTTCGTCCGCGAGGATTTCGCCGGCGAGACCGGCGGGACCGAATGGAAGAACTACGGCGGCCACAGGATCTGGCATGCGCCCGAGGACAAGGTGCGCACCTACGAACCGGACAACAGCCCGATCGAGGCCCAGGTCATCCCGAACGGCCTGCTGCTGACGATGCCGCCCGAGAAGCGGAGCGGGATCCAGAAGGCCATCGAGATTACCCTCGACCCCGCCACCTCCGAGGTGCGGGTCATCCATCGGCTCAAGAACACGGGCCCGTGGCCGGTCGAGATCGCGCCCTGGGCGATCAGCGTCATGGCGCCGGGCGGGTTCGCGATTGCGCCCCTGCCGACGGCCTTTCATCCGGACCGCCTGCTGCCGAACCGGGCACTGACGCTATGGCCGTACACGAACATGCGTGACGACCGCTGGCTGTGGGGCACCGACTACGTCCTGCTTCGCCAGAAGGTGGTGCAGGGCGAGGAGCGAACCAAGGTCGGCATCAACAACAACCTGGGGTGGGCTGCGTACTACCTGAAGCCCTTCCTCTTCATCAAGCGGTTCACGCCCGTTACGGGCGCGTCGTATCCGGACTTCAACTCGTCGCTCGAAGTGTTCTCGAACAACCGGATGCTCGAGCTGGAGACCCTCGCGCCGCTGGCCGTCCTGCAGCCGGGAGCGGTGGTCGCGCACGAAGAGCGATGGGCCCTGCATCGGAACGTCGACCTCGCGTTCTCCGAAGAGGACGTGCGCGCCAAAGTCGAGCCGCTTGTCCGGACCACTCGGTAGGAGAACGCGATGAAACTGTTCATCGACACTGCTGATCCCGATCAGATCCGCCTGGCCCATAGCTGGGGCATCATCGACGGCGTCACGACGAACCCGAGCCACGTCGCGAAGACGGGCCGGTCAGCGCAGGAGCTCTACCGGGAGATCCTGTCGCTCATCGACGGCCCCGTGAGCCTCGAGACGATAGGCCTGACGGCGCCGGAGATCATCGAGGAGGCCCGCGCGCTGGCGAAGATGGGACCGAACGTCGTCGTCAAGGTGCCGATCATCAAGGAGGGCCTCAAGGCGGTCAAGGTGCTGAGCCGCGAGGGCATCAAGACGAACGTCACCGTGACGTTTTCTCCCCTGCAGGCGATGCTGGCGGCCAAGTGCGGCGCCACGTACATCAGTCCGTTCGTCGGGCGGCTGGATGCCGCGGGGCACTTCGGCATGGAACTGGTGCGGCAGATCAGGACCATCTACGTGAACTACGGGTTCAAGACCGAGATCATCGTAGCGGCGGTCCGCCACCCCACGCACGTGCTCGAGGCCGCGCTCGCGGGGGCCGACATCTGCACGATGAGCATCGACGTGCTGCAACAGCTCTACGACCACCCGCTCACGGACCTGGCCGTCGACATCTTCCTGAAAGACTGGGCAAAGGTACCCAAGTGACCACGCATCCCCTGTACTTGAACGGGCAGTTCGTCTCCTCCGACACCGCCCTCGACGTCATCAATCCGGCCACGGCCGAGCCGTTCGCCCGGATGGCCACGACAGATCGGGCGCGGCTCGCCACCGCGCTGCAGGACGCGCACGGGGCCTTCCTGCAGTGGCGGCGGCTCACGGGAAAGGCCCGGGGGGCCTTCCTCCATGCGATCGCGGATCGCGTGGAGTCCCGGCGTGACGAGATCGCCCGCACCATCACCCTCGAGAACGGCAAGCCGCTGGCGCAGAGCCAGGGTGAAGTGACCATGACGGTGGACCATCTCCGATGGTTTGCCGAAGAGGCCCGGCGGGCGTACGGCCGGGTCATCCCGAACCAGGTCGACGGCAAGCGGCACCTGGTCATCAAGTCGCCGATGGGGGTCGTCGGCGCCATCAGCCCCTGGAACTTCCCGCTCGTCCTCGCGGTGCGCAAGGTGGCCCCGGCGCTGGCGGCCGGATGCACCGTCGTGCTGAAGCCCGCGTCCCAGACGCCCATCTGCGCGGCGTTGCTGGCCGAGTGCGTGCATGCCGCCGGCCTGCCGCCCGGCGTGTTCCAGGTCATCGTCGGGCCCTCGTCGGCATTCGGCGACGAACTGCTGGCGAACCCGCTCTGCAGGAAGATCACGTTCACCGGATCGACCGAGGTCGGCAGAATCCTGATTCGAGGCGCCGCCGCGTCGATCAAGCCGCTGTCGCTCGAGCTCGGCGGGCACGCCCCGGTCCTCGTCTTTGCGGACGCCGATCTGGACCTCGCGGTCGAGGGCGCGATGATGGCGAAGTTCCGCAATACGGGACAGTCCTGCATCGCGGCCAACCGGATTCTGGTCGAGCGGTCCGTCTACGCGAAGTTCCTCGAGGCCTTCGTCGCCAAGGTGCGCAGCCTCAAGGTCGGCGACGGCCTGGAACCGGGGGTGGACGTCGGTCCGCTGTTCGACGAAGCCGGTGTGCAGAAGGCCCTCGAGCACGTCGAGGACGCGGTGGCCGGCGGCGCGCGCCTGCTGTGCGGCGGCCGGCGCGTGCCAGGAAGCCGAGGCTTCTTCGTCGAGCCGACGGTCCTGGCTGACGTGCCACAAAAGAGCGCCTGCATGCGCGAAGAGACCTTCGCGCCGATCGCACCCGTCTGCGCGTTCGACCGCGAAGAGGAGGCCTTGGAGCTGGCCAATGCGTCGGTCTACGGCCTGAGCGCCTATGCGTTCACGTCGAACCTGGACCGCGCGTTCCGAGTAATGGAGGGCCTCGAGGCCGGGACGATCGGGATCAACGACGGCGTGCCGTCGACCAGCCAGTGCCCGTTCGGGGGCGCGAAACAGAGCGGCTGGGGACGCGAACTTGGCATCGAGGGCCTGGACGCATTCCTCGAGACCAAGCACGTCTCGCTCGGCATGCGCGTGTAGGCCGGAGTTCGCTTGCGGTGACTGCCGTGGCCGCATGTGAGCGCTGGGGCAGTGCGGTGTGAGCCCTTGGCGACGGAGTTGCCGTGACCATCGCGATCTACGTCGTCCTCTGCCTCTCGGCGGCGGTGTTCATCCTCGCCACGGCGGTGCGTGCCGTGTGGTACGCCCGCGCACCGCTGCACCTGCGCTGGGAACTGTACCCGGTGCCGCACGAGGCGGCTGAACGCGCGGCACACGGCGGCTCCTACTTCGAGCAATCCGCATGGTGGACCCGTCCAGCGCCAGCCAACCACTGGGGCACGGTGAAGGCGCTGGCAACCGAGGTGCTGTTCCTCAGGGCCCTGCGCGAGTTCAACCGCCCGCTCTGGTGGCGGTCGTTTCCGTTCCACGCCGGCCTGTATCTGCTCGCCGCAACCGTCGCGCTCGTCCTTGTCTCGGCGGTGGCGGCCCTGTCCCTGCCGTCGCTGGCCGCGGCATGGCCCGGTGCTGTTCTGCGTCAACTGTTCCGCGTGACGGGCGTTGCCGGGCTGATCCTCACTCCGGTGGGCGCCGCCGGTCTGCTGCATCGGCGACTGACCGACCCCGATCTGCGCCACGCCACGACGCCCGGCGACCTCTTCAATCTCGCCGCGTTCATGATCGCCCTGACCGTGCTCGGTGCCGGCTACGCGCTCAGGCCGTCGGACGCGCCCGGACTCCTCGCGATGGCCGTGGGCCTCCTGACCTGGGACACGGGCGTCCGCGTGCCCGGGCTTCTCGCGGCCGGCCTGCTGCTCTCGGCGCTCCTCGCCGCCTACATTCCGTTCACGCACATGTCGCACTTCGTAGGAAAGTACTTCACCTATCACGCGGTGAGGTGGGACGATGCGGTGAACCGGAGGGGCGGAGCGATCGAAAAGACGATGGCGGCATACCTCACCTACCGGCCGACCTGGTCAGCCCCGCACGTCACCGCCGACGGCGTGCGCACGTGGGCCGACGTCGTAACCACGATGCCGCCCGACAAGGCCAAACGATGAGGAAGGGAGATTCGCCCGAGCTTGCCTCCATGTCGCGCACCGACGGGGCGCCGATCGCCCACGTGGACAGCGCCGATTTGATGCCGTTGCAGGCCCCGCTCGACAATCCCGCGCGCGAGCGGCCCTGGAGCCCGTTGTCGGACCGGGCGAAAACGCAATACGAGTGCATCCTCGACGACACCTGCGCGGTGAGCGTGCCGAAGCCGGCGACGAAGGACGAGGAGGCGGCCCTTGTCACCGCGTTCCTGTCGGGCCTCGACAAGCTCTTCACCCGCGAGAACAACTGGACGTTCCTGCAGCCGCTCCTGCTGAGCATGGAGCACTGTGCCCGCTGCCAGACCTGCGCGGCAGCATGCCACATCTTCGAGGCGAGCGGCCGCAACGAGATCTACCGCCCGACCTACCGGTCGGACATCATGCGGAGGCTCTATTTCAAGTGCGTCAGGCGCGGAGGCATGCTGTCCGCCTGGCGGCACGGCGACATCGAGGTGAACTGGCCGCTCGTCGCCAGGCTGATCGAACTGGCCTACCGCTGCAACCTCTGCCGGCGCTGCGCCCAGACCTGCCCGATCGGGGTCGACAACGGGCTGATCGCCCACGAGTTGCGCAAGGTCTTCAGCCAGGAAATGGGGATCGCGCCCCGGGAGATTCACGACAACGGCTCGATGCTGCAACTGAAGGCCGGATCCTCCACTGGCATGTCGCCTGCCGTGGTCAGGGATAATCTGCAGTTCATCGACGAGGAGATCTCGGAGAGAACCGGCATCACGGTCGAAACGCCCTGGGACGTCGAAGGCGCGGACGTCCTGCTCATCCACAACGCCGGCGAGATCCTGGCCTGGCCGGAGAGCGTCGGGGCGTTCTCGCTCATCCTCAACGCCGCCGGGATCTCCTGGACGATGTCGTCCGAACTGGTTGGGTACGATTCGATCAACTACGGCCTGTGGTACGACGACGCGCAGTTCGCCCGGGTGGCTCTCAAGCACGCCGACGCCGCGACGAAACTGAGGGCCGGAAGGATCGTCCTCGGAGAGTGCGGACACGCGCACAAGGCCCTGTCGGTCGTGGCCGATCGCATCCTGGCGGGAGAGCGCAACATCCCGCGCGAAAGCGCCATGACGCTGCTGCGCGACATCGTCATGAGCGGCCGCCTGACACTGGATCCGGCTCGCAACAGCTTTCCCGTGACCCTGCACGACCCCTGCAACATGGTGAGGTTGATGGGTATCGTGGAGCCCCAGCGGGAGATCGTTCGCGCCCTCTGCCCGCAGTTCCGGGAGATGACGCCGCACGGCGTGGACAACTACTGCTGCGGGGGCGGCAGCGGGTTCGCGATCATGAGCGGTCACAACTTCGCCGACTGGCGGTTCCAGGTCGCAGGCCGCAAGAAGCTCGACCAGGTGCTCGGCGCGTTCGCCGACTGCCTCGACCCGTCGACGCCGAAGTACCTCTGCGCGCCCTGCAGCAACTGCAAAGGCCAGTTCCGGGACATGCTGGCGTACTACGGCCTCTGGGAGCAGAACAGGATCCTGTACGGCGGGCTGGCGGAGCTCATCGTCAACGCCATGACTGACGTCAGGCCGGGGTACATCGAGTGGGAGTGGCATTGATCAGGTCGGCCGGGGTCTGCTCCGGAGCCATGCGCTCGTGGTGCTTGCGGGGCCCGTCTCACGTGTGGTGAGGAAGCTCGTCATGGACGTGCAGCTGCTCGGCATCAACCATCAGACCGCGCCTCTCGAGTTGAGGGAGACGCTGGCGCTGCACGGCGCCGGCGTGTCGGCCATGCTGCGCGACGCACGGGGGGACGAGACGGTGGCGGAAGCCGTCCTGCTGGCAACCTGCAACCGCACGGAACTCTATGTCGCAACGGCCGACCTCCCGCAGCCGAAGCGGCCATGCGCCGTCTGTTCGGCCGGCTGGCCGGCGACCGTGAGGCGCTCGTGGCGGCCCACGCCTATGCGCGCACCGGCGAGCAGGCCGCCCGTCACCTGTTCCGCGTGGCTGCTGGCCTGGACTCGATGATTCTCGGGGAACACCAGATACTGGGTCAGGTGCGGGACGCGCAGAGCCGCGCGCAGGAGGCCGAGACATTGGGCCCGCTCACGCACCGGCTGTGGTCCGCCGCGCTGCACACCGGCAAGCGGGCGCGCGCCGAGACCGACATCGGGATGGGCGCCGTGTCGATCGCGCAGGCGGCGGTCAGCCTGGCGGAACGCGTGCTCGGTGACCTGCGCGGCCGCCGTGTGCTGCTGATTGGCGCGGGAGACACCTGCCGCCTGGCGGCACGTCACGTGGCCGACCGTCGCCCGGCGCACCTGTGGGTGGCCAACCGGACCGCCGGACGGGCGGCCGCCCTGGCCGAGGCGTTCGGCGGAGACGCCATCGGTCTCGAAGACATCGACGCCGTCCTGCCTCTGGCCGACGCGGTCGTCTCGGCCACCAGAGCCCCGGGCTTCGTCGTCACCGGTGACATGGTGCGCCGCGCAGCGGCCGGGCGGACCGATCGGCCCCTGGTGCTGGTCGACATCGCGGTGCCGCGCGACATCGATCCCGCGGCCGGCGCGGTGGAGCACGCGTCGCTGTTCTCCATCGATGCCGTCCACACGCTGGTCGATCGGAGCTTGGCACACCGTCTCCGCGAGATCCCTCGCGTCGAGGCGATCGTCGACGAGGAATGCGCCCGGTTCATGGCCTGGTTCCGCGGGCAGGGCGCCGCGGCGGTCGTCCGCGCGCTCGTCGAGTGTTTCGAGCGTGTGCGGGAAGACGAGGTGCGGCGCAACCTCAAGCACTTCCACCCCGAGGAAGAAGCCTGCATCGACCGCATGACGAAAGCCATGGTCAACCGGATGCTCCGCCCGCCGATCACCCAACTGACGTCGGGCTCGCTCTCGCCCTCTGTCGAGGCGGAACGCCTCGGTCTGCTGCGCGAGTTGTTCGCGCTCGAACCCACAGGGCGATCGAGCGGGGTCGGTCGTGGCCCTTCCTGACGCCGTGCCGATCCTGCGGCTCGGCACCCGCGGCGGCGCCCTGGCCTTGTGGCAGGCCGGAGAAGTCGCCCGCCTGATCGCGGCCAGCCATCCCCACATCTCCGTCGAGTCGTGCGTGATTCATACGACCGGGGATCGCGCCACGGCTGCGCCGCTCGCCGAAATCGAAGGCACGGGACTGTTCACGCGGGAGATCGAGGAGGCGCTCCTGGAGGGCGCCATCGATATCGCGGTCCACAGCCTGAAGGATCTGCCGACGAGCCTTCCCGACGGACTCACGCTCGCGGCGGTGCTGGAGCGTGCCGACCCGCGGGATGCGCTGGTGGCGATGCCCGGCACCCGGCTTGGAGGCTTGCCGCCCGGTTCGCGCATCGGGACGTCGTCGCTGCGCAGGCGAGCCCAGTTGCTCGCGTACTGTCCGCAGGTGGTGGTGCTCGACGTGCGCGGCAACGTCCCGACCCGGCTGGCGAAGTTCGATCGCGGCGAGTACGACGCCCTCGTGCTCGCCCGCGCGGGACTGCAGCGGCTTGGTCTCGACGCCCGCGTAGCCGAGGTCATCGAGCCGCAGATTGTCGTGCCCGCAGCCGGACAGGGCGCGCTGGTGGTCGAGGCTCGATCCGGCGACGGCCGCGTGACCTCCCTCCTGGGAGCGATCGACCATCGACCGACCCGGCTGGCGACAGGCGCCGAACGCGCGTTCCTGGCGCGACTCGAAAGCGGCTGCCAGGCACCTGTCGGGGCGCTCGGCACGTGGGCGGGTGACGCGATGACCTTGACCGGAATCGTCGCCTCCCTGCGTGGGGAGCGAACGGTGCGGGGCAGCAGTCAGGCGGTCATCCGCACGGAATCGGAGGCCGAGGCCAGCGGCGTCCTCCTGGCCGAGCGGCTGCTGCAGCAGGGCGCCGCCGACATCCTCGCGGAGATCCGATCTCTCGCACGCGGCGACCGCGCGATCGGCCGGGACCGACCGTGATCCTCCGCCAATCCCGTCGAAGCGTGGTGGTCACCGAAGCCGACGGCCCGGGTCGGACGCTGGCTGCGCTTCTGCTCGAGGCTGGCGTCGACGTGCGGATGCTGCCGGTGGTGGAACACGGTCCGGCGCCTGATCCGGCCCGTCTCGAGACGGCGCTGGCCCGATTGCCGGAGTACGCGTGGGCAGCGTTCACGAGCGCACGCGCCGTCGACGCGGTGTGTCTGCACGCCGCGTGGGGCCGATGGCCGTGGGCGACGGCGACGCAGCCACGGATTGCGGCGGTCGGGCCAGTCACCCGCGCCGCGCTGCTGTCCCAAGGCGTTCCCGTGGCGCTCTGTCCCCAGATTCCTGGGGCCCGCGCGCTCGCGCAAGCCATGATCGCGGCCGAGGGCGGCTCGCTCGCCGGGCGCGTGGCTTTCTGGCCCCGATCCAATGTCGCGCAGCCCGACCTTGGCGATGCCCTCCGTGCAGCCGGCGCTGAGCTTGTCGCGCCGGTAGCCTACTGCACGGTGTCCGTCCGCCCAGCGAATCTCGCCGACGTCCTGACGGATCTCGAGGCCGGTCGTATTGACTGCGTGACCTTCCTCTCGCCATCAGGCGCCGCCGGCCTAGCGGCCGTCATGCCCGACCGGACGTTGTCGGCGCTGGCTGGTCGGACGTTGGTCGCCAGCGTCGGGCCCACCACGTCTGCGGCGTTGGCCGGGCTCGGCGCACCGGCGGGGCTGGAGGCCGCGGCGCGGACCGCTGGTGGCCTAGCGGCGTCCCTGCTAAGCTACTTCGGCTTGAACGAAAGAATCCCCTCATGAGCTTTCCAATCCATCGCCCCCGTCGACTTCGCCGGACCGAGACTTTTCGGCGCCTCGTGCGCGAGACGCAGTTGAGCCCGGCGAACTTTATCGAACCGCTGTTTGTATGCACCGGCGAGGGCGTGAGACGCCCCATTCCCGCAATGCCCGGCTGCTACCAACTGAGCGTCGATGAGCTCGTGGCGGAGTGTCGCGACCTGCCCGCGCTGGGGATCTCGGGCGTCATCCTGTTCGGCCTCCCGGACGCGAAGGACCCCGACGGCGCTGCGGCGGCAGACCCCCAGGGTCCCGTGGCGACAGCCCTCACCGCCCTGCGGCGGGCCTACCCGTCGCTGTCGTTGTGGGCCGATGTCTGTCTCTGTGAATACACCGACCACGGCCACTGCGGGCCTCTGGCGACCGGACCGGACGGCCGCGTCGACGTGGACAACGATCGCGCGCTGCCCCGGCTCGCGGATGCCGCCCTGGCCTACGCCGCAGCGGGGGCGGACGTCGTCGCCCCGTCCGACATGATGGACGGTCGCATCGGGGCGATTCGCAGCGCGCTCGATCGTGCCGGCCGCACCGATACCGTCATCGTTTCCTACGCCGCGAAGTACGCGTCGGGCTTCTACGGGCCGTTCCGGGAGGCGGCCGGGTCGGCGCCCGCCTTTGGCGATCGCCGCGGTTACCAGATGGATCCGGCCAACCGCCTCGAAGCCCTTCGCGAGGTGGCGTTCGACATCGAGGAAGGGGCGGACATCGTCATGGTGAAACCCGCCATGGCGTATCTGGACGTAGTGCACCAGGTAAAGACCCGATTCGAGGTCCCGGTAGCTGCCTACAACGTCTCCGGCGAGTTCGCGATGATCAAGGCCGCCGCCGCCAACGGGTGGATCGATGAGACGCGGATCATGCTCGAAACGCTGTTCTGCATCCGACGCGCCGGAGCGGACATCATCCTGACCTACTTCGCAAAAGCCGCCGCGCGGGCGCTGGCCTGATCGCCCGGCAAAGGAGCGTTGCGCGTGTCGGACCAGTCGCCGTCAGCAGGCCCCGTCAGCGCCGCGCTGTTCGAGAGAGCGGAACGGCTCATTCCCGGGGGCGTGAACTCGCCGGTGCGGGCGTTTCGTGCCGTCGGCGGCACGCCGCTGTTCATCGCCAGGGCCCGCGGCTCCAGAGTTGAAGACGAAGACGGGCGAAGCTATCTCGACTACATCGGTTCGTGGGGCCCCATGATTCTTGGCCACGGACACCCGGCGGTCGTGGACGCCATCCGGAGCCAGATCGCGCAGGGCGCGTCATTCGGGGCGCCCTGCAGGCTGGAGGTGGAGATGGCTGAGGAGCTGGTCGCCCGCGTGCCGTCGCTCGAGCGCGTGAGAATGGTGAATTCCGGCACGGAGGCGACCATGGCTGCCGTGCGGCTGGCCCGCGGCGCTACCGGCCGTTCGAAGATCGTGAAGTTCGAAGGGTGCTATCACGGCCACGGGGATGCATTCCTGATCAAGGCAGGCTCCGGGGCGGCGACGTTCGGCGTCCCGGACAGTCCGGGGGTCACGAAGGGCACCGCGCACGACACGCTGACGGCCGCCTTCAACGATCTCGCCGGCGTGGCCCTCAGGTTTGCCGAACATCCACGAGACATTGCCGCTGTCATCGTCGAACCCGTTGTGGGCAACATGGGCGTGGTTTCCCCGCGCCCGGGATTCCTGGAAGGGCTGCGCGATCTCTGCACGCGCGACGGCACCGTGCTGATCCTGGACGAGGTGATGACCGGCTTTCGCGTGGCGCGGGGCGGCGCGCAGGAGCGTTTCGGCGTGCGCGCGGATCTGACGACGTTAGGTAAGATCATCGGCGGCGGACTACCCGTCGGGGCATACGGCGGCCGGTCGGATCTCATGGCTCAGGTGGCGCCAGAGGGGCCCGTCTACCAGGCAGGCACGCTGTCGGGCAACCCCCTCGCCATGGCAGCCGGGCTGGCCACGTTGCGTCAGATCGAGGCCACGGACGGGTTCTACGAGACGCTCGAGCGCCTGGGCTCCCGCCTGGAGGCGGGCGTCGCCGCGCACCTGGCGCGCAGCGGCTATCCGTGCCGGTTGGCGCGGGTCGGATCGATGTGGACCCTGTTCTTCACCGGCGACGAAGTGCGGGACTGGAACGGAGCGTCGCGGTGCGACACGTCACGTTTCGCGCGGTTCTTCCACGAGATGCTGCGCCGCGGGGTGTCGCTCGCACCCTCGCAGTTCGAAGCGAATTTCCTGTCGATCGCGCACACCGAGGCGGACATCGACGAAACCTGTGCCGCGGCGGGTGACGCGCTGGCCGTGGCATGGGCGTGACCGTGGGGTTCGGGCGGATCTCGAAGCGCCCGGCGAGAGGTCACTGCGCGCGTGTGTGTGATTCGTCGTTCGTCGTCTGTCAGGACAGCGGCAGCGAGGCGTCGGCGTTGAGCGTCTCGTCGCCGGTACGCCGCCCGCGATGCCCACGCTTCGGGCGTCGTACCACCTCGCCGCCGCGAACGTCTTGGCGACCAGCGCCTCGACAACCGATCGCTGGAAACTCGCACAGATGTCGGCGAGTTCCTGCTCACCCGGCCGCCAGTCGGGACCCTTGCCGCGAACGTGCCGCAGGACGGCCGTCTTGAGACCGCTGAAACTGAAGTCCCACTGCCCCTTCTGGACAGGCAGGTTGCGGTCCGGATGCGTCATCCTGGCGACGGGAAACTCCACGGCGCGATCGTTCCCCGTCCGCGCGAGCCGGTCGATCACCGGGCCGCCAGGGTAGCTCAATCCCAGCAGCTTGGCGACCTTGTCGTAGGCCTCCCCCGCCGCATCGTCGCGCGTCCGGCCGATCGGGCTGTACTGCCCGGGCATCCGCACGTTGTACAGGCTCGTGTGACCTCCCGACACCACCAGGACCATGGCCGGGAGCGGCAGCGGACCGTGCTGGAGAAAGAGCGATTCGATGTGGCCGGCCAGGTGATGGACCGGCACGAGCGGCAACTGCCAGGTCGCCGCCAGCGACTTCGCAAACGCGAGGCCGACGAGCAGCGACCCGACAAGGCCGGGCCCCTGCGTCACGGCAATCGCGTCCAGATCGCGGCCCGCGACCTGCGCGTCGTCGAGGGCGCGCTCGACGACCCCGCAGATGTCGCGCACGTGCTGACGCGAGGCGAGCTCGGGCACGACGCCGCCCCACTCACGGTGGATTTCGATCTGCGACGCGACCACGCTCGAGCGGACCACCCACGGCCGTGCCGGGTCGTCGACCTCCTCGACCACCGCGGCCGCAGTCTCATCGCACGACGTCTCGATGCCGAGAATCTTCATCAGCTATCGCCCCGGCGTCTGCCTTCGACTTCCCTCAGGTGCAAGAAAACCTCTCCCGGAGCGCAATAACCTCTCCCGGAGCGGTTATCGAAAACCTCTCCCGGAGTGGTTGTTGCGGCCTTCAGTCGTGCTGGGCTGCCACGCGGCGGAGCGACTCCGTAAACGGCGCCTGGCAGACGCCCCGTTCGGTGAAGATCGCCGTCAGGTACCGGTGCGGGGTCACGTCGAACGCCGGGTTGCGGATCTTCGCGCCTTCCGGCGTCAGCCGGGTCGTACCGACGTGCGTGACTTCTTTCGCCGGCCGCTCCTCGATGGGGATGTGCTCGCCGTCCGGCGTCGCGAGATCCACGGTGGAGATCGGCGCGGCGACGTACAGCGGGATGCCATGTTCCTTCGCCAGCACGGCCACCGAATAGGTGCCGATCTTGTTCGCGAAGTCGCCGTTCGCCGCGATGCGATCGGCGCCGACGACGACAAGATCGATGAGACCCTGGCGCATCAGCGCCCCTGCCATGTTGTCGGTGATGACCGTCGTGTCGATTCCGTCGCGTACCAGCTCCCACGCGGTCAGGCGCGCGCCCTGCAGGAACGGCCGTGTTTCGTCCGCCAGGACGCTGACCCGCTTGCCGGCCTCGACGGCTGCGCGGATGACGCCGAGCGCGCTGCCGTACCCGGCGGTCGCCAGCGCGCCCGCATTGCAGTGCGTCAGGATGCGCGCGCCGTCCGGCACGAACTCGGCGCCGAACCGCCCCATGGCGCGGCAGCTCGCCACGTCCTCGTCGTGAATCGCACGCGCCTCGGCCTCGAGGGCGGCCCGGATATCGTCGACCGATCCGCCATCGTGCGCCCGCGCAGCGAAACTCCTCTGCATGCGGTCGATCGCCCAGAACAGGTTCACGGCGGTGGGCCGCGTGGCCGCCATCATGTCGCAGGTCCGCTGGAACTCGGTGGTCAGCGCCTTGGTCCCGGTTGCCTTGCTGCGGCGCATCCCGAGCGCAATGCCCATGGCCGCGGCCACCCCGATGGCAGGCGCCCCGCGGATCACCATCGTCTTGATGGCCCTGGCGACCTCGGTCGCCGTCCGGCAGCGCACCCACACTTCTTTCGAAGGCAGCTTGCGCTGGTCGATCATCACGATAGCGTCGTCTTGCCAGTCAATCGTCGGAAGCATATCCGACGATGATACTACCCCAGCAGGCGGGCGTCGAAGGGCAGCGGCAGAAGTTCCTTGAGGCGGTAGCGGCCGGTCTCTTCGGTGAGATTGGCGAGCACGACTTCGATGTCGCCGCAGAATTCCCACAGAATCTGGCGGCAGGGTCCGCAGGGCGGCGTCGGAGCCCGGGTGTCGGCGACAACGGCCACCCGGCGGAACTCGCGGTATCCTTCGGACACGGCTTTCAGGACGGCCACGCGTTCGGCGCAGACGGTCAGGCCGTAGGTGGAGTTCTCGACATTGCAGCCGGTAATGATCATGCCGTCGGCGGCCTCGAGGGCCGCGCCGACTTTGAATTTCGAATACGGCGCGAAGGCGCGTTCGCGTGCGGCCCGCGCGGTCTGAACAAGGGTGGCATCGTCGGCCATCAGGCGTTCTCCACGATCTCTTCCAGCAGCGCGATGAAGGCGCCGCGGACGCGCTGCGCGGTCTCCATCACTTCCGAATGGTTGAGCGGCTGATCGAACACGCCCGCCGCCATGTTCGTGATACACGAGATGCCGAGCACCTCCATGCCCATGTGGCGTGCCACGATCGCTTCGGGCACGGTCGACATGCCGACCGCGTCGGCGCCGATGGCGCGCAGGTACCGGATTTCGGCCGGCGTCTCGTAGCTGGGACCATGCAGCCCGGCATAGATGCCGTGCGCGATGGCCAGGCCGTTCTTCGCGGCGGCGCGATCGGCGACGGCACGCAGGCGCTTCGAGTAGACCTCGGTCATGTCCGGGAACCGCGGACCGAACCGATCCTCGTTGGGCCCGATGAGCGGGTTGGTGCCGATCAGATTGAGATGATCGTCGATGACCATCAGCACGCCCTGCGGGAACGCCGTGTTGATGCCGCCCGCGGCATTCGTCAGCAGGATGGCCTTCACCCCGAGCATCGCCACGACGCGCGTGGCGAACACCACGTTGGCCATCGGGTGCCCTTCGTAGAAGTGCGCCCGCCCGGACAGTACCGCGACACGCCTGCCGCGCACCTGCCCGACCACGAGCTTGCCGGCGTGGCCCACGACCGTCGGCCTCGGCCAGCCCGGGATCGTCTCGTAGGGCAGGACGACGGCGTCGGCCACGTGCGCCGCGAAATCCCCCAACCCCGAGCCGAGCACGATCGCCATCTCCGGCACCGTCGGCACGCGAGCGCCCACGAACGCTGCCGCTTCCTGAACTCGCGCGTATTCGTCTGTCACAGCAGGAACCCCGCAATCGTGGCCGTCATGAAGTTCGCCAGCGTCCCCGCCAGCATGGCCCGCATCCCGAGGCGGGCCAGATCGTGCCGCCGGTTGGGCGCCAGCGCACCGATCCCGCCGATCTGGATGCCGATCGAACTGAGGTTCGCGAACCCGCAGAGCGCGAACGTCGCGATCGTGAAGGAGTTGGGATCGAGCGTCGCCTTGAGCGGGCCCAGCTGCGAGTACGCCACGAACTCGTTCAGCACCATGCGGGTGCCGAGCAGGTTTCCGATGGTCGGCGCGTCCCGCCAGGGCACACCCATGGCCCACGCCACGGGCGAGAAGACCCAGCCCATGATCTGCTGCAGGCTCAAGCCCGCCAGGCCGAGGATCGCGTTCAGCAGCGCCACGATCGACAGGAACGAAATCAGCATGGCCGCCACGTTCATGGCGAGGTGCAGGCCTTCCCCGGTGCCGCGCCCCGCCGCGTCGATCACGTTGACGTCGGTCCGCTCAACCTCCAGCTTCACGGTGCCCATCGTCTCCGGCTGGCCGGTCTCCGGCACGAACATCTTCGCCATCATCAGCGTGCCGGGCGCCGTCATGATCACGGCCGTCAGCAAGTGCTTCGCCTCGATCCCGAACAGGATGTAGGCCGCCATGATGCCGCCGGAGATGTGCGCCATGCCCGAGGTCATCACCGTCATCAGCTCGGACTCGGTCATGTTCGGGAGGTACGGCCGGATCGTGAGGGGCGCCTCGGTCTGCCCCATGAAGATGCTGGCCGCGACGTTCAGCGACTCGGCGCCGCTGGCCTTCATCACCTTCCGCATCCCCCACGCGAAGACCCGCACGACCAGCTGCATCACGCCGTAGTAGTACAGGATCGCGAAGAGCGCCGCGATGAAGACGATCGTGGGCAGCACCTGGAACGCGAAGATCATGGCGTAGCGCGCGCCCTCGTCGCCGAGCGCCGCGTGCATGATGCGCGGCCACGCCTGCTTGTCGCCGAGCGGGCCGAACACGAACGACGCACCGACGTTGGCGAAGTCCAGCAGGCGCGTGATCAGGTCGCCCAGAACCTGGAAGGTCTTCTGCCCCCACTCGTTCTTCAGCACGAGCAGCGCGAAGACAATCTGCAGGCTCAACCCCCAGATCACGGTCTTCAGGTCGATCGCACGCCGGTTGTTCGACAGGGCGTAGGCAATCGCGAGGATGAGCACCGCGCCCGCCACCGGCTGCGCCTTCGGCACACCGCCGAAGCTGGCGAGCAGGATGGCCGCGAGGGCCACGACCGCGCCGCCAGCGAAGATTGCTATCTCAGTTCTCGACAGGCGCCAGCCTCGGCCGCCCGTTGTCGTCGCAGGTGTCGTTGCCATTCAAGCTCCTGGAAACAGGTCACACGATTTCGCCGACGACGAGCGGCTGCGGGGCCGGCGGCGCCCCGCCAAGCTCGATGGCCTGGAGCGCCAGGCTGCTGGCATCCTTCACGCCGCGGCCATCCCGGTGGATCAGCTCCAGCACGGGCTCACCCGCCCGGACGAGCGACCCCAGCGTCGACAGGACGCGAATGCCCACGCCGTGATCGATCCGGTCCTCGGCGGTGGCCCGGCCCGCGCCCAGCGCCGCCGCGGCCTGGCCTATCATCATGGCCTCGAGACCCGTCACATAGCCAGCGCGAGGCGCTCGCACGTACTCGCGCCCCTCGGCGAGCGGGAATCTCGCGGGGTCATCGACCACCGCCGGATCGCCGCCCTGGCGCACCACCATCTGCCGGAAGCGCGCCAGCCCGGCCCCCGATGCCAGGGCCTCACGCACCTGCCGCTCGGCGTCCTCCATCGTCTCCGCGCGACCGCCTATCAGCACCATCCGCGCCGCCAGCAGCACCGACAGGACCGTCAGATCGCTCGGCCCCTGGCCGCGCAGCGTCTCGATCGACTCGATCACCTCCACCGCGTTCCCGATGCCCCGGCCGAGCGGCGCGTCCATTCGCGTCAGCAGGGCTTCCGTCCGCACACCCGCCAGTTGACCCGCTCGGACCATCGCGTGCGCGAGTTGCTCGGCGTCCCGGACGGACTTCATGAACGCGCCGCGGCCGACCTTGACGTCGAGCACCAGCGCGTCGATGCCCTCCGCCAGCTTCTTGCTCATGATCGACGCCGTGATGAGCGGGATGCTCTCGACCGTCGCGGTCACATCACGAAGCCGGTAGAGCCGCCGGTCGGCGGGGGCGATGTCCCGCGTCTGGCCGACGATCACGCACCCGACCTCGCCGAGAGCGTCCACGATTTCCGAGGCCGAAAGATCCACCCGGAATCCGGGAATCGCCTCGAGTTTGTCGAGCGTCCCCCCGGTGTGACCCAGGCCGCGCCCCGACATCATCGGCACGACGACGCCGCAGGCCGCCGCCAGGGGGGCCAGGATCAGGGACGTCTTGTCTCCCACCCCGCCGGTGCTGTGCTTGTCGACTTTCAGGCCGGGCAGCCTCCGCAGGTCGAACCGGGCACCCGAATGGGCCATGGCCTCCGTCAACCAGGCCGTCTCCTCGTCGCTCATGCCCCGAAGCACGATGGCCATCAGCAGGGCGGACAGCTGGTAGTCGGGCCAGGATCCGTCGGTCGCGCCCGCGACGAAGGCCTCGATCTCGTCGCGCCCCAACGGGTTACCGTCACGTTTCGTCCGAATCAGGTCGACTGCACGCATGGAAGCCAGAAGTATAGCGAATGTCCCGGCCCCAGATGCCGATAATCCCTTGAGAGCCCTCGACGGCGAGGGCCCGACCTATGCCTGCCGCGTCCCCGATCTACGTGCCGCCAGACGTCATCCGCGACGTGACGGCCTTCGCTCGTACGCTCATGGCGGCGGTCAAGGCGCGCCAGCTCTACTCTCCGGATCACCCCAACGCCGCAGCGGCCGCCGGCCGGGTGCAGGCGGAGATGGAGACGCTGACGAGCCACCGGGACCTCCAGGTGGGGGTGTCGCCCGACACGCTGCTGATCAACGGCGAACCGCTGCCGGCCGACCGGCGCATCGCGGAGGCCGCGGCGCTTCTGCACGACCACGACATCCTGCGGCTGCGGTTTCTCTCAACGCCCACGTTGCCGCAGCTGTCCGATTTCTTTGAGCTCCTGACGTTCGACGCCGACACGCTGCGCCGCCGCGGCGGCCCGGCCGAGTG
>JAPKZP010000515.1:0-4776 GCA_026393735.1 Acidobacteriota bacterium | reverse complement strand
CGGCCGAGTGCTGGCGGGACTTCGAACACGGGTGCCTCGCCATCGACCAGATCGACTACGGCGCCATCCTCGCCTCAGAGACCGGCCGGGCGCCCGTGGATCTGGCGGCCACCGTCCCCGGAGCCGCGCCCGGGAAGAAGGCTTCGACGGTTCGTGATTCGGTGTGGCATGCGCTCGTCAAGTCCCTCCTGGGCGACCCGCGGACGATGCAGCGTTCGGTGCGCCAGCGCCTCCAGCAGATCGCGGGCTCCGCGGACGACATTCAGGCCCTGACGTCCGACCTGATTCAGGCCGGGCACGCGCCAGGCACCAAGGACATGCAGGCCGCCCAGGCCGCCACTATCCTCTCGACGTTCGAGCACCTGATCGGGCAGATTGAGGCCGCCGCTCCGGACAAGGTCCCCGATACGCTCCGCAATATCGCCACCGCGGCGTCGACGATGGATCCCGATCTGCTGATGCGGGCGATCTCGGAGTCGGCCGAGTCGGGGCTGGCGGCGGGCGTCACGCGCGCGCTCGGGGGCTTCTTCGATGACGGGCAGGTGGCGCGGCTGCTGGCGCGGTCGATGGCCGTTGAAGGACGCGCTACGGGTCGGCTGGCCTCGGCGCTCAGCACGCTCGCGCCGGACAGCGAACGGCAGCAGCGTGTCCTGCACATCGCCCGCAGCCTGATTCAGGCCGCCGGCGAGAACGCGAAGTCCGACGTCGCGACGGCGTGGCGCTCGCTCGAACACATGCTCGAGGGCCCCAACGACAAGCTGTACACGTCGGCCGAGTACGCGTCACAACTCCAGGAAGCGGAGCTGCGGTCCCACCGGCTCCGGCTCCAGACACCCGAACACGTGGACGACTGGGTCGGATCCGTGGCGGCCGACTCGGTCCGCAAGCTCTCGATCACGCTGCTGCTGGACCTGTTCGTGATCGAGGAGTCGCCCGTCGTCCTCGCAGAGGCCAGCGACGATCTCGCGGCGGCGGCAGAGGACCTGCTGGCGGCCGCCGACATCAGCGAGGCCGACCGGATCGTCAAGGTGCTGAACCCCGAGGCGTACGCCACCGACCAGCGTCGGGCCGGGGTCGCCCGGCAGGCACTCGATCACATCGCCACGTCGCCGGCCATCGGGGCGCTCGCCCGGGCCGCCGGCGATTTCGACAAAGATCAGATCGAGTGGTTCAGCTGGTTCTGCACCCTGCTCGGGCCCGTCATCGTCGATCCCCTGGTCGGGGCGTTCGCGGACATGCCTGACGGCGCGGGCCGCGACCGCGTCGCGGCGGCCATCGTCGGCTTCGGAGAGAAGTCCGTCGCCGCGTTGTCCCCGCTGCTGGGCACGACGGACTGGCCCCTGTGCCGCGCGGCTATCCAGCTGTTCCGGCTGATCGGCGGCGACGCGGCGACGTCGGCGTTGCAGCCGCTCGTCCACTCCCACGACCCGCAGCGCCTGCGCGAGGCCGTCGACGCGCTGCTGGCGTTGAAGGACCCAGTCGCACAGCGGACGCTGACGACCATGCTGAAATCGGGAGCGCAGCACGACCGGTTCCGCGTCGTCGATGCCCTCGCGTCGTGCCAGGACCCGTGGGCGGCAGAACTGCTCGCGACCGCACTCCGGGAGACGCCGCCGTTCGGCAGGACACACGACATTGTGCTCTACCTGCTCAGGGCCATGCGCCGCGTCAGCGACGACAAGGCGGTGCCGATCATCGCCGAGACGATGCGCGCGTTCAGCTGGATTCGGCCGGGGCAGACGATGACTCTCAAGCGCACGGCGGTCGGCGTGCTGGCGAGGATGTCGGGCGCGCGGGCCGGGGAGGCGCTGCGCGCGGCGGCGGCACAAGGCGATCCGTTCCTTCGACGGTGCGCCAGGCCGTTTGCGAGGTAGGGGGCGGACGTGAGCGAACGCGACACGGCGGAATCGTTGATGAGGGGGATGGCATCCGCCATCCGGGCCCACGCGCTTTACTCGGCCGGGCATCCACTGGCGAAGCGCTCCGTGGACGGCCTGTCGGCCGCGCTCGCCCGGGAATTCCGAGTGAGCCCGTCGCTGGCCATCGGCTTCCTCGGCGACGACATCATCGTGGGCAACACGAAGCTCAAGCGCTCGGCCTCCCTGGGGGGCCTGGCTCGCCACTTCCAGGACCGGCAGGTCGAGAAGCTGGTGTTCTCGAGCGAGCTGACGGCGGATGGTCTCGAGGCGATCGTCGGCGTGCTCGCCGATCGCGACAGCCGGCCGCTCCAGGAGCGCCTGGGAGCGCTCCACGTGACAGGGTGCGGCGTGGGCACGATCACCGCCGACCCGGCGCCGACCGGGGACCTGGGGGTGAATGCCGCCAAGCAGCTCTACGGCACGGCCGTCCAGATCGCGGAGGGGCTGTGGGGCGCCGCCGAGGCCGGCTCGGAGCCCGATCCGGACGCCGCGCAGACGATTATCGACAGCCTGGCGAAGGCCGTGTCCCAGGACCGCGCCTCGATGGTCGCGCTGACGTCGATCAAGTCGCACGACGCGTACACGTTCTCCCACATGGTCAACGTGTCGTTGCTGACCATGGCGCAGGCGCGGACGCTGGGCATCCACGGCTCGCTCCTGCGGGAGTTCGGCCTGGCCGGGCTCATGCACGACATCGGCAAGGTGAAGATCCCGCCGGAGATCCTGAACAAGCCGGGCAAGCTCACCGACGAGGAGATGGGCATCGTCAAGCGGCACGTCATAGACGGCGCGCAGATCCTGCGGCGGACTCCGAACGTGCCGTCGCTCGCGGCGGTCGTCGCGTTCGAGCACCACCTGCGGCAGGATCTCAGCGGCTACCCGGAGAAAATCGGGCACCGCAAGCTGAACCTCTGCACGATGCTCGTCAGCATCTCGGACGTGTTCGATGCGCTGCGCACCAACCGTTCCTACCGCGAGGGCCTGCCCGCCGCGCGCGTCCGCGCGATGCTCGCCGAGCAGTCGGGCACGTCATTCGAGCCGACGTTGCTGCGCCGGTTCGTAACCCTCATGGGCCTGTTCCCCGTCGGCACGTTCGTCCGCGTCCAGAACGGCGACGTGGGCGTCGTGACGGAGGAACACCCCTCGGATCCGTTCCGGCCGCAGGTCCGGCTGGTGGCGGATGCGGATGGCCGGCAACTGCCGAAGCCACGGCTTCTGAACACCTGGGAACGGGACGACCGGGGCGAGCATCCGTTCACCGTGGTCGAAGCCGTTGACGGCAGCGCGATGGGCTTCAACGCATTGGCACTGATGGCATCATGACGATGGCGGCCCAGGAAGAAATCGCCAGCGCTTCCGTGATGGACGCGGAGATCGCGTCCCACGTGACGGCGTTCGCGCGCGCGTGCAAGGCGGCCACGCGGACGGTGGCGCTGTATCCGCCGGAGCATCCCAACGTCGATGCCGTGCTCCAGACGCTGGTGGCCACCGCGCATCGCGCGACGGCAACGTCGGCCCTGGCGCTCGCCGTGCGCCCGGACACGCTGACCGTCGCCGGCCAGAGCATCGCCCGCCCCGACAGTGCCGTCTCGGAGTTCGCCGCCCTGCTCCATGCTCATCAGGTGGGCCAGTTCATCATCCACCCCCAGACCGACGCGGAACTCTGGCGGCGGTTCCTGGCGCTGCTGGCGCTGCCCGCGGATCAGGCCCGCCTGCGGGGCGGCATCGGCAAGCTGTGGGCCTCCGAAGGCCAGACGCGCATCGAGGTCAGGAGCCTCGACTACCGGGAACTGCTCCGCGGCCACATCGGCGGTGATCGGGCGACCTGGGACGCCATCGTCACCGGTTGCCTCGAAGGCGACGCCATCTCCTTCGATGACTCCATGGCGGATCTGCTGTTCGGAATCCTCGATGATCCGGCGCGGGTCAACCGCCTGGTGGAAGCCGTCGAGGCGCGCGTAGCCGACGGCGGCACCGGGGGGCCGCTCGTGATTGCGGGGCTGCTGCGGGCCGTCGCGCAGTATGTCGAAAAGACCGAGCCTGGTCAGCTCGAGGCGGTGATGTCGGCCATGGCGGAAGCGGCTGGCCGGTTGCCGGTGGACGCCCTCGCACCGATCGTGAGGACCCAGCGCGGAGGGTCGCGCGCCGAACTCGGAAGATTCGTCCGCGACCTGGTGCGGCGGATCAAGGACGGCACGATCGCGGATCTCGTCGCCTGCGAAGTGCGTGGAGGACGCGGCACGTCTCCGCACCTCGCGGACGCCTTCTGCGGACTGGCGCCGGACGTCGACCGTCGGTCGGCCATCCTGACCCTCGCACGGCAGTCGCTCGAGAAGACGGGGGCATCGGCCGACCCGGCTGTCCGTCACGCCCTGCAGCAGTCGGAAGAACTCCTCCTGGCATACTCGGACCAGTCGTTCGTATCGGACGACTACAACGTCGAGTTCCAGCGGCTCGCCGACCGCGCCGTCGAGCTGGACCGGGACCATACCGATCCCCCGGTCCGGATCACGGCGTGGCGCAAGACGGTCGACGACGACGAGATCCGGCTGCTCGATGCCGAACTGCTGGTCGATCTCATGCGGCTGCAGAACGACCCCGACAGGTGGCGCGACCTCGCCGACCTCGCATTGAACCGCGTCAACGTGCTCCTGGTCGTCGGCGACTTCAACGCGGCGGCGTTCCTGGTCGAGGCGCTGCGCGCCCAGGCTGAACAGCACGCGGATGCCGGCATCCGCGCGGCGGCGGGCGCGGTGATCACCGATGTCCTGACGCCGTCCATGATGCGGCACGTGGCCACGCACCTGGACACGGCGGACCGCGGGACCGTGGCGGCGGCGCGCCGATTCTGCCTGGC
>JAPKZP010000767.1 GCA_026393735.1 Acidobacteriota bacterium | reverse complement strand
TCGAGTTCGGCCTTGATCCCGATGATGGCCTCGGGCACCCCTGCCCCGTCGGCCTTCGACCCCATCGTGTTCACTTCCCGGTTCATCTCCTGGAGCAGGAAGTCGAGCTTGCGCCCGCACGGTTCAGGGCTGTCCGAGAGGGACGTCCACTGCGCCACGTGCGCCCGGAATCTGGTCGTCTCCTCGCTGATGTCGGACCGGGCCGCAAAGCGCACGACTTCCTGGGCCATGGCGCCGGGGTCCACGGTCAGGTCGCGGGTCAGGTCGTCCACGCGCCGGGTCAGGCGCTCGCGCACCTGGCCTTCACCGGCGGCCGCCAGCCCGGCCACCATCTCGACCGCGTCCGCGACCGTGGCTTTCCGGGCATCGAGATCCGCCTGCAGCAGGGCGCCCTCGTGTCGCCGCATCACGTCCAGTTCCTCGAGGGCCCGCTCGACGCACTCGACGACCGCGTTGTCGAGCGCAGCCCGCCCCGCGTCGTCGAGTTCGGCGGCTTCCTCGCGCACGGTCAGCGCCTGCGGGAACCGGAGCAGGTCCCCCGGCTGGAGCACGCCCTGCACGAGCCCGACGCCACGCGCCCGCTCGAGCGCCTGCGACAGGGCGACGGTGAACGCTTCGTTGAGCGTCACCGTCAGTTTCGGTTCCTGCCGCAGTTGCACCGATACGGCCAGCTCGACACGGCCCCTCGACGCGCGCCCCTGCACGGCCGCGCGGAGGCGGCTTTCGAGCGCGTTCAAGGTCTGCGGCAGGCGGACCTGAACGTCGAGGTACCGGTGGTTGACGCTGCGCACGGTAACGCCGATGCTGGCCCGCTCGTCTTCCTGGGTCACCGACGCAAACCCCGTCATGCTCTTGATCATTCGACTGCCTTCCCGCCTGAATGCGCTGCCCCGTGCCGCCGCGACTCCCCGAACTGCATCGCGTGGAGCCCGGCGTACACGCCGTGCGGCTTCGCGAGCAACTCTTCGTGCCTGCCCATCTCGGTGACGCGGCCGCGATCAAGCACGACAATCGTGTCAGCGCGCTGGATCGTGGAGAGCCGATGGGCGATGACAAACGACGTCCGGTCGCGCATGAGGTTTGCCAGCGCATCCTGTACCAGCGACTCCGATTCCGAATCCAGCGACGATGTCGCCTCGTCGAGGATCAGGATCGGCGAGTTGCGAAGGAGCGCCCGGGCAATGGCCAGCCGCTGCCGCTGGCCGCCGGACAGGCGCTGCCCCCGCTCCCCGATCATCGTGTCATACCGCCGAGGCAACGCGATGATGAACTCGTGGGCGCGGGCGGCGCGGGCGGCCTGCTCGATCTGCGCCGCTGTGGCTCCAGGCCGGCCGTACGAAATGTTGTGCGCGACCGTGTCGTCGAAGAGCACGGTGTCCTGCGTCACCATGCCGATCTGCGCACGCAGTGACGCCAGACGGACGTTCCGGATGTCGACCCCGTCCACGAGGATCGCGCCTGCCGACACGTCGTAGAACCGCGGGAGCAGGTTCGCCAGGCTCGTCTTGCCGGCGCCGCTGCGCCCGACGATGGCGACGGTCTGCCCGGCGGGGACGGTGAACGAAATGTCGTGGAGCGCGTTCTTGCCGCTCGCGTCCTCGTACTCGAACGTGACGTGCCGGAATTCGATGGAACGGGAGACGGGCCCCAGATCCGGCGCGCCGTCGGCGTCCGCGACCTCCGTCTCGGTGTCGAGCAGTTCGAAGATCCGCTGCGAGGCCGCGATCGCCTGCTGCACGTTCGCGTTGACGCGGCTCAGCTTCTTCAGCGGGCCGTACATCAGGAAGAGCGCCGCGATGAACTTCGAGAACTGACCGGCGGTCAGATCGTGGTTCGCGATCTCGCGGCTCCCATACCAGAGGGCGGCCGCCACGGCCACGCCGCCGAGCAGCTCCATCACGGGCGGCATGACGGACACCGCCGCCGTCACCTTCAGGTTGGCGCGGTACAGCGCCGCCGCCACGTCACCGAAACGCGCAGCCTCCCGATCCTCGGCGCCGAAGGCCTTCACGATGCGGTGGCCCGTGAACGCCTCGGTGGCGACGTGGGACATGTGCTCCAGGTGCTCCTGGCTCCGCTTGGTCGTCCGGCGCAACACCTGGCCGAGGCGGACCAGCGGGTACACGACGAGCGGCGCCCCGGTCAGGCAGACGACCGCGAGGCCCATGTCTGTGTAGAACAGAATCCCCGCGTACCCGATGACCGCGAGTGTTTCGCGCAGCAGATCCGCCAGCGTCTCGGACGCCGCCTGCTGCACCTGCCCGATGTCGTTCGTCAGGCGGGACAGCAATTGGCCGGTCGCGCGCGCCTTGAAGAAGGCCGCCGACTGTCCCAGCGTGTGCCGGAACATCTGCTTGCGCAGGTCCAGCACGACGTGCTGCCCCACGTCGGCCATGAGGTAGGCCGACACGTACGAGCCGATGCCCTTCAGCAGGTACGCCCCGAGAATGGCCCACGCCACGGTGGACAGGGCATCCTGCTTGACCAGCACTTCGTCGAAGATGGGTTGCACGAGGG
>JAPKZP010000138.1 GCA_026393735.1 Acidobacteriota bacterium | reverse complement strand
GGAGATCTCCGTCATCGTCGATCCGGCGCGGCTCAACGCTGCGAAGCTCACGATTGACCAGGTGGCGGACGCGCTCAAGGCCACGAACATCGTCACGGCCGTCGGCCGCCTGCCCAAAGACTACCTGCAGTACCTCGTGCTGAGCACGGCCGAGTTGACCAGTCTCGACGATGTGCGCAAGGTCGTCGTGGCATTTCACGAGCAGACGCCCGTCTATGTCGGCGACATTGCCGAGGTGCGCGAGGGTGTCATCGATCGCACGACGCTCATTTCTGGCGGAGGCAAACCGGCCGCGGTTGTCAGCATCGCCCGCCAGATCCGCGGCAACATCCTCTCGGTCGTCGACGACGTCAAGGCTGCGCTGAACGAGTACAAGGTCTCGCTGCCGCCCTCGATCCGCCTGACCGTCGTGTACGACCTGGCCGAGTTCGTCCGCAACGCCGTCGCCAGCGTGCGCGATGCCATCGCCATCGGCAGCCTGCTGGCCGTGCTCGTGCTGATCTTCTTCCTCCGCGACTGGCGGGTCACGACCATCGCGGCCATCTCGCTGCCGCTGACCATCGTCGGCACGTTTTTCGTCCTCTACCTCGTCCACGGCACCATCAACCTGATGTCCCTTGGCGGTCTCGCCATCGCGATCGGCCTTGTGATCGACGATTCGATTGTCATCGTGGAGAACATCCACCGGCACCGCGCCGCGGGCGAGAGCGTGACGATCGCGGCTGAAAAGGGCACCCAGGAACTGCTCGCCGCCGTGGTCGGATCGACGCTGACGACCGTCGTGGTGTTCGTGCCGCTTGGGCTGCTGCAGGGCGTGGTGGGGCAGTTCTTCGCAGCGCTGTCGACGACGCTCGCGGCGGCCGTGCTGCTGTCGCTGGCCTATGCGCTGCTGTTCATTCCCGGCGTGGCGGGACGGTTCCTGCGCGAGCACGACAAACCGACCGCGCGGCTCGAATGGCTGTCGCGTCGTTACCGATCCGCGCTGTCGTGGTCGGTCAGGCGGCCCGCGCTAATCATAGCCATCACGCTCGCGTTCGCTGCGTTTGGAGCCCTGCTCTTCACGCGCCTCGAAACCGGATTCCTGCCAGAGATGGACGAGGGCGGCTACATCGTCGATTACTGGACGCCGGAAGGCACGTCGCTGCCCGAGACGGACCGCATGCTGAAGCGCGTCGAGGATGTCCTGACGAAGACGCCGGAGGTGGCGAGCTTCGCGCGGCGCACGGGCGCCGAGATGGGGATGTTCGCGACGCCGCAGAACACCGGCGACATCGTGGTGCGGCTGAAACCGTCGTCTCAGCGGACGCGGACGGCCGAAGAGGTGATCGAGGAGCAGCGGGCCATCTTCGAGAAACAGATGCCGGGCATGACTATTGAGTTCGTCATGCTGCTGCAGGACATGCTCGGCGATCTCGAGGGGAACCCGGAACCGGTCGAGGTGAAGATTTTCGGCGACGACCAGGCGACGCTCGCGACGCTGGCCGAACGCACGTCCGCCCGGCTGGAAAAGATTCAGGGACTCGTGGACATCGTCGTGCCGCAGCGCGGGAATCCCGAGCTGAACGTGCGGATCGATCCGACGCGCGCCGCGAAGGCCGGATTCACCGTGGAGCAGGTAACCAGCCAGTTGAGCACCGGGTTGCTCGGCCAGGTGGCCACGGCGTTCCGGCGGGGCGATCGGCTGATCGACGTGCGCGTGCGCTTTGCCGATCGCAGCCGGTTCGACCTCGCCTGGATTCAAGAGTTCCCGCTGACGTCGGCGGAAGGCCGCATCGTGCCGCTGTCGGCCGTCGCGACGCTCGACACGGCCGAGGGCGAAACGGAACTGAACCGCGAAGACCTGAAACAGATGATCCCGATCACCGCCCGGCTCGAGGGGCGGGACCTGGGCAGCGGGATTCGCGACGTGAAGGCGGCGCTGGCGGCCGAGACGTGGCCGATCGGCTATTCGTGGCGCCTGGGCGGACAGTACGAGAGCCAGCAGACGTCGTTCAATTCCATGATGCTCGTGCTGTCGATCGCCGTGCTGCTGGTCTTCGGCGTGCTCGTCGCGCAGTTCCGCAGTTTCGGCCCGTCGCTCATCATCCTGTCGGCGGCGCCGCTGTCACTCGTCGACGCCGCTAAATGTGTCGTCGATGATGGGCCTCATCCTGCTCATCGGCCTCATCGTGAAGAACGGCATCATCCTGGTGGACTACGCGCAGATCCTGATGGAGAAGGGCGCCGGCGTCGTGGACGCGCTCGTCGAAGCTGGCACCGTGCGCCTGCGGCCAATCCTGATGACCACGCTCTGCACGCTGTTCGGGTTGCTGCCGCTGGCGCTCGGGCTGGGGCCCGGCGCCGAGATGCAGAAGCCGCTCGCAATCGCGGTGATCGGCGGCCTCTCCGTGTCGACCGTCATCACCCTGATCTTCGTGCCGGTGGTGCTGTCGATGCGCGGCGCCGCGCGCCGTTAGCCAGAACCCGGGCCGCCCTCCGTCCGTATGATCAGAAGAAGGCCCCAAAACAACGTTGCATGGGCCTGGAGGGGACAACGTGGCCAACGATGATTTCTACCGCACGCTTCGCGAACGGGTTGCCGGATACACGGGCGCCTACGCCGACTACGTGCTGCTGCTGCCGGACCTGTTCCTGCTCGTGACGCGCCTGATGCTCGACCCGCGCGTCGAGTCGAAGCACAAGCTCTACATGGGCGCCGCGCTGGCGTACGTCATCTCGCCGATCGATCTCCTGTCTACGCGCCGATTTGGCGTCGTCGGCTACCTTGACGATCTCGTCGTCGTGGTCGCCGCGCTCAACTCCATCATCAACGAGATCGATCCGCAGATCGTGACAGGACACTGGTCCGGCACGACGGATCTGCTCGCAACGATCCAGCGCGTGCTGGGGCAGGCTGATCAACTGGTCGGGGCAGGCCGCCTCGAGAAGATCCTGGCCGCCCTCGGCATCCGCCGCCCGGCCCCGTCGGTGTGAATATCGCCCCCATCCCCGCCATCGCGGACGCCAGATGTCCGATGGGTGTATGATGATTAGTTGTGCATTCATTGCGAACATGATGTGTTCGCGTAATTACCCTAGCGTAAGGAGGTTGGTGATGCGTTCGAGCGTGAAGTATCTCGTAGCAGCGGTGGCGATTGCATTTGTGGCTGTTGGGTGCGGATCCGCTCCGCAGGCGGACATCGACGCGGCCAAGACCGCCATCGAGGCGGCCTCGACGGCCGGCGCGACCGAGTATGCCGCGGATTCGCTCAAAGCGGCCCAGGACGCCCAGGTGGCCCTCGACGCCGAGTTGAAGGC
>JAPKZP010000443.1 GCA_026393735.1 Acidobacteriota bacterium | reverse complement strand
CTGGTTGGCCGTGTTGAAGACTTCGCGCAGGTCCGACATCATGTCGGCGTCGGCCGAGAACCGGGCGCGGTCCTCCTGGACGCTGCTGCTGCCCGCCAGCGGGTTGCCCGCCGAGGGATTCCCGATGCCCGGCAACTGCGCGTTGGGGTCGCGCATCTGCGGCGGCAGCAGCGAGGAGAAACCCTCGCTCACCAGGATGATCGCCTTCCGGCCTTCGCGCAGCGATCCCATCCTCACCGCCGCGCCACGCAACGCCGTCATCGTGACCTGGTTGCGGACCGTCTCCACGACCTGTGAGGGATAGTTGGCGTACTGCTCCTCGAACGCGTTGCGGGCCCGGTAGTCGAACTTGCGCCCTTCGAACGCCCGCAGGGCGCCCACCAGGCTGGTTTGCTCCCGCGTGAAGGTCAACTGGTTCACCGACATCAGGGGATACATGATCGCCACCATGTCGAGCGGACCGAGTTGCGTCTGGACGAACTGGACGAGCGTGTCACGCACGCGCATCGCGCTGATGCGGCGCACGTGGTAGTCGTCCAGGAAGATCACGAACAGCCGCACATCGTCGCGCGCCGCCTCGACTTCCTGGTCGTGTTCGGACCGGATCGGACGAGCCGGCTCGGCACCCGGTGCGACGTTGCCGTCAGAGCTGACGAGCTTGAAGAGATCGATCGTCTGGAGCTTGCCGTCTTCGTAGACCTCGAAATCAGCCTGGGTGAGATCGGCGACGGGCTGTCCCTGTTTGTCCGTGATGATCACGTCCACGCGCACGGCGTTGACCCCGACGCGGAAGACCGGAGGTCGCTGCGGGGGGGCCGGCTGAGCCTGGCCCGCCTGCGCAGGCGGCGGGGGCGTTGGCGGCGCCTGCTGCGGTCCCGACGCCGCGAGGCCCGGCCCGAGCGCTGCGACAATGGTGACAGTGCTGGCAACGCGGAACATCCTGCCCATGTGTTCGATGATAACATTTGAGCGCGGTTCTCAGTCCCGGCTCAGGTTTCGCGGTCCCGCGGCACGCCCGGACGCCGAACTCACGCACGGATTCTCAGTTGCGAGGTACCCCTGTGGCGCACGACGACGTCCAGCCTGCCCTGACCGTATTGACCGAGGACGAAACCCTGCTGCGCGACAGCGTCGCCGAGTTCGCCGACGCGCAGATTCGCCCGCTCGTCCGCGAGATGGACGAGCACGCCAAGATGTCGAAGGACCTGATCGCGAAGCTCTTCGACCTCGGCGTGATGGGCATCGAGATCCCCGAACAGTACGGCGGCGGCGGCGCGCGGTTCTTTCATGCCGTCCTCGCCGTCGAGGCGCTGTCGGCCGTCGATCCGTCGGTGGGGGTGCTCGTCGACGTGCAGAATACCCTCGTGATCAACGCGATCCTGCGCTGGCAACGAGGCCGACCTTTTCATCGTGTTCGCCAACGTGAACCCGGAGGCCGGGTACCGCGGCATCACGGCATTCATCGTCGAGCGCGGATGCGCCGGGTTCAGCGTCGGCAAGAAGGAAGACAAGCTGGGCATCCGCGCCAGCAGCACGTGCGAGTTGATCCTCGAAGACTGCCGCGTGCCGAAGACCAACATCCTCGGCGATATCGGGAGGGGCTACAAGGTGGCCATCGAGACGCTGAACGAAGGGCGCATCGGCATCGGCGCGCAGATGATCGGCATTGCGAAGGGCGCCCTCGGCCACGCGGCGAAGTACACCAGGGAACGCAAGCAGTTCGGCAAGGCCATCGCCGAGTTCCAGCTCGTGCAGGGACAGATCGGCCGCATGGCGACCGAGCTGGAGGCGGCGCGGCTGCTCGTCTACAACGCCGCGCGGCTGCGCGACGCCGGCAAGCCGTTCCTGACGGAAGCCGCCATGGCGAAGCTCTATTCCTCGGAAGTGGCCGAGAGAATTACGTCCCTGGCGATCAACCTGTATGGCGGCTACGGCTACGTGAAGGACTACCCCGTCGAGAAGCTCTGGCGCGACGCCAAGATCGGCCAGATTTACGAGGGCACCTCCAATATGCAGCTGGTCACGATTGCCAAGCAGGTGCTGGGATAGGGACACGGCGCGCGTGAGCGTGACAGTCGTAGGAGCATTGGGGGCATTGGGGGCATTGGGGTCAGACTCCGATGCTCGCGGAATTGGAGAATCCACAGTATGGACACGGTCACTGTGCGGGTCACCGGGATGACATGTGGCGGGTGTGAGAACGCGGTAAAGCGGGCCCTCGGCCGGCTCGACGGCGTGGCCGTCGTCACGGCATCGCACGTCGAGCAGAAGGTGGGCGTGACATTCGACCCGGCCAGGGTCACGCTCGACCAGATCGCGCAGAAGATCACGGCTGCCGGCTTCACCGTCGCCGGGTGACACGGCCACGGCACGACGCCCCCGCAACGAGACGCCGGCAGTCCGGTTCGCCTCCGAACGAAAGGCACGGTCCATGGGCACAAAGAAGACTCCGTTGTTCGAGTGGCATCAGCGGCAGGGCGCCAATATCGTCGAGTTCGGCGACTACCTGATGCCGGTCTGGTATGCCAGCAGCAAAGAGGAGCACATGGCCGTGGTGACCCACGCCGGGCTCTTCGACACCAGCCACATGGCCGTCGTGCGCGTGCACGGGTCTGGTACGTTCGACCTGCTGCAGTGGTGCTTCACCCGGAACCTGCATGCATGCGTCGGCAAGGACAACGCGCCCATCACGCCGGGTAAGTGCGTCTATGGCGCGTTCCTGGATGAACACGGCCACGCGATCGACGACAGCATCGTCTACAAGGTGGCGGACAACGACTACGTGGTCGT
>JAPKZP010000513.1 GCA_026393735.1 Acidobacteriota bacterium | reverse complement strand
CCGCCGCGCAACGAGACCTACGACTTCCGGACGTGGCTCGAAGCGACGTACAAGAACGCGCTCGGGCGGCCGGCCGGGGATTCCTATACCGATCCCGAGGGGTCGGTGGTGTGGATCCAGGAGTACCTGCGCTACCGGCTGAACACGTGCACGGATGCCCAGGCCACCGAGCGCGTGAAGACGCAGATCAACGGCGGCGGCGTTCCCGGCGCGTGCGGCACACCGCCATCGACGACCTCGTTCAGCTTCCCGCCCCGGGACCAGACCTACGCCTTCCGCCTCGCCCTGGAGGACGTGTACAAGAACGATCTGAAGCGCGGCGCCGTCAAGACGTCGGTCAACGCCGAGGGCGACGTCGTCTGGATCCAGGAGTACCTGCGGTACCGCCTGGGCAGATGCACGCACGACCAGGCCATCACCCGGGTGAATCAGCAGATCACCGGCGGTGGTGTGCCGGCCCTGTGCGGGTAGCCGGCACGCGGGAGGAGAGGCCCGAACACTAAAGACCTGGCCGTCCCGCGCCGACAAACCAAGCGTGTCCAGGAGAGTGCCGTGTGACGGCACTCCACCTGGGGTCGGGTCAACCCCGGGACACGCGATCCCACATGATGAACTACACCGACCGCGTCCGCCTCCTGATGGAGGACATCGTCTCCCGCGTGCCCGCACTCTCGCAGATCGACGTCCCGAGCGTGCTGGTGTTCGCGAGGTTCGGCCGGGCCGACACCCACGGCGCCTTTGCCACCTGCCATTCCCTGATGGTGGCCGACAGCGAGCCTGGCTACTACTACTGGCGCGATCGTCGGACGGGGCAGCTCACGCGGCGGTCGGAGTACTTCGTGACGCGGTCGCCGCAGGTGCGCGTCGGCGGCCAGCGCATCTCCCACCTGATCTCGCTGGCGTTGCCGCGCTTCTGCGACCAGACGCTCAAGGGATCGCGCAAGGAAGGCGCGTACCCGAAGGGCGCGGACTGGCTCGCGAAGCTCGACACCATCGTCCACGAGCTGTATCACGTCGACCCCCACGAGGGAGGCATCCGCACGAGCGTGAAGGCCGACGGCCGGCCGGCGGCCCTGACGCATACGCCGCAGTTTTTCCGCGACGTGATCCGCATGGTGCACGAGTATCTCGACAGCAGGCCCGACCCGGCGGCGTACGACTTCCTCGAGATGGACTTCGAGGGGCTGCAGCGGCGTTTCGGCGGCGTGACCGGGACGACGTTCGGCGGCTTCCCGTCGTTTCCGCAGCGATTCCGGGATCGCCTGGCCGAGCAGCCGCGCACGCCGCGCGTGGCGCAGGTCGTGCCGCTCGCCGATCGCGCGCACCGGCGGCACTACACCGAAGCCGATCTGGACGTGCGGCAGTTCTCCGCGCACGCCGCTCGCGTTGTCGAGGCGCCCGGCCCGACCCACATCGTGCGCGGCGTCCACCCGCGGCTTGCCGTCGCCCAGGCCGCCCACCGGTAGCCACAAGAGGCGATTTCAAAGACAGATGTGGCGCAGGGCTTCAGCCCTGCGACAACAGGCCTGAAGGCCTGTTCCACGACTCCATTCGGTCCGGCCGTGACGATCCTGCCTGCGTGAGATCCGAACCCCGAACCCCGTTTGATCGCAGCCTGTGTAGGGGCGACCCCCTGTGGTCGCCCGAAGACCTGTGGTGCGGATCAGCCCGTGAGGCGGCGCACCTGGAGCAACCGCTTCGCCCAGTAGGCCGACTGCAGCGATTCGACGCGCACGACCGCGCCTGTCTTGGGCGCGTGGACGAAGTGGTCGTGGTCGATCGCGATGGCGACGTGCGTGGGGCCGGGCCCGGTCGTCGTGAAGAACAGCAGGTCTCCGGGCTTGAGCTTGTCGCGGGTGACCGCCCGGCCGACCGTGGCCTGGCGCCGCACGTCGCGGGGCACGCCAACACCATGGCGCGCGAACACGTAGCACACCAGCCCGCTGCAGTCGAAGCCGTTCGGAAGGACCCCGCCCTCCCGGTAGGGCGAACCGAGCAGCGTTTCGGCGGTCCGGGCGACCGCCGCCCCGGAGACGGACACCCGGGCGCCGGGCGGGAGCACCTGCGGTTTCGGCTGCTGGCCCGCGCACCCGGAAATGCCCGCCGCCAGGATGATGAGACACAGGCACGGCCAAACGGCCCGGCGCAGAGTCATAGGTGATCAGGGTATCGGTTCGAAAGCAGCACAACGTTATGCGGGGGCGCCCGCGAATCCGCTTCGTGGGAGCGGTCTGGCTGTGCTACAAGAGCAGCAAGCCTGCCCCTCGCCGCTCTCGGCCGTGCCACCCGGGGCCACGACCCTGCCTTTCGAAGAACAGGAGGAACTATGGTGTTTCGAATCACGCGGTTCACACTGGCAGTGCTGATTGCCCTGGCTGCCGCTCCGGCCGCGTTCGCGGATTCTGGCGCCGCGGGTTCCGTCATGGCGGTCTGTTCGGCGGAAACGAGCCGGGCCAATCCCTGGGCGGTGACGTTTGCGACGATGCCGGCCGCGCCGGCGCCGCGCAGCCTGACGCTGTCCTACACGGACGATCAGACGGCCGCGCCACGCCGTCCCGTGCCGTTCGAGTACAGCGAGGGATACAAGACGCGGGCGAAGATCCACAAGATCGCCAGTTTCGCCACGCTGCCGCTCTTCATCGCGGATTACGTGATCGGCCAGGATCTCTACAACCACCCAGGCGATGAGTCGAAGAAGGGCCTGCATGGCGGGCTCGCGGCGACGACGGGGGTGCTGTTCGGCATCAACTCCGTGACCGGCGTGTGGAATCTCCTGGAAGCCCGGAAGGACCCGAGTCACAAGACGAAGCGCACGATTCACGGCATCCTGATGCTGGCGGCCGACGCCGGGTTCGTCGCGACCGGCGCGCTGGCGCCCGACAGTGAAGGGTCCTACGACAACTACACGAGCCAGCGCAGCACGCATCGGACGGTCGCCCTCACCTCGATGGGCATCGCGACGGTGGGCTACCTGATGATGCTCTTCGGGAGATAACGATGCCCGCACCTGAATTCCTGACCCACGCGACCGAAGGGTGGGCGCGCTTCTACGGCACCCACAAGACGGTCGCGACGGGCATCATGTTCGTCCACCTGTCCGGACTCCTGCTGGGCGGCGGCGCCGCGGTGGCCGCCGACCGCGAAACGCTGAAAGCCGCCGGCGAGGCCGGCCCCGTGCGCGCCGACCATCTCGCGTTCCTCGGAAGCGTGCACGCGATCGCGGTCGCCGGGATCGTCATGCTGGCCGTGTCGGGCGCCCTGATGCTCGTGTCGGATCTCGACAACTTCTGGGAGATGCGGTCCTTCTGGATCAAGATGAGCCTCGTCGGCCTGCTCCTCGCGAACGCGTTGGTGATGCAGCGTGCCGAGCGTCTGGCCTCCGTCACGCCCGCCGCGGCGTGGGCGCAGTTGAAGGCCACCTCCATCATCAGTCTTGGTTTGTGGTTCGCCATCGTGCTGGCCAGCACGGTCATGGCCAGCAGTTGAGTGAGGGAGATCGCTGCGATGCGTGATTGCGAATCTGCGCGCGGGTGCGCGTGCGTCGGCCGGGACGACCGGCGTGATTTCCTGAAGCACGCGGCGGCCCTCGTGGCCGGCGCGGTGGCCGGCCTCGGCGCCACGGCCCGCTCCGCCGGCGCCCTGCCGATCGCGTTCGGCCGGCCGCTCGAGGCGTCCGGCAACGAACTGACCTATCCGATCCCCGCCGCCGACGGCGCGACGATCGATCGCGACAACGGCGTCATCGTGGTGCGCAACCAGGGGCAGGTGTTCGCGTTCAACCTGTCGTGCCCGCACGAGAACGCGGCCGTGCGCTGGAAGGCCGCCCTCGGCCGATTCGAGTGCAGCCGGCACGACTCGCAGTACACGCCTGCCGGCGTCTACACGTCGGGCCGCGCCACGCGCAACATGGATCGGTTCCCCGTGAAGAAGAACGGCAGCACGCTCGTCGTCGACGTGTCGCGGCTCATCCAGTCGGATCAGCAGAAGGCCGCGTGGGACGGCGCGGCAGTCCCGGCCTAGATCTGCCGACGCCGGGACGCGCGCGCGTTTCATCCCGGCGTCGGCTTGACGCCGCGTGATGGCTCGGTCAAAATGACCGGCATGGAGCAGACGCTCCTCCTCAACGCGTCCTTCGAGCCGCTCAAGGTCGTCCACTGGCGGAAGGCCATTACCCTCCTGTGCCAGGGCAAGGTTGAGGTCATCTCGGTCTACGATCGGGAAGTCCGCAGCGTCTCCATTTCGTTCAGGCTGCCCTCGGTGATCCGCCTGCTGCGCTACGTGCGCATCAGGCAGCGGTTCGACTACGTGCCGTTCTCGCGGGCGAACATCTACGCGCGCGACGAGCACACGTGCCAGTACTGCGGGCACTCGATGCCGACGAGCGAGCTCACGTTCGATCACGTGGTGCCGGTCGCCCACGGCGGCCGCAAGGACTGGGAGAACATCGTCACCTGCTGCGTGAAGTGCAACCGGAAGAAGGGCGGGCGCACGCCGGTCGAGGCCGGCATGCACCTGGTCCGTTCGCCGAAGCGGCCCGAGTCGGCCCCGGCGCTCCGGATCACGATCGGCCTGCGGCACGCACCCGAGAGCTGGCGCGATTACCTCTACTGGAACGTCGAACTCGACGACGAGTAGCTGCCACGCTCGTCCACCCACCTGTGACTCATCCTCCTTCGGCTCGCCTCCTTGCAGTGGAACCCGCGTGGGCGCTCGTCGGCGCGCGCGTCCTGCTGCGCGGCGCCTCGCTGCCCTCGGCGGATCCGCGCCTGCCGGTCGTGCGTGTGGGCGGCGTCGAGGCGCAGGTCGTGATGGCGGGTCCGGCGCGGATCGCGGTGATCGTTCCAGCCGACGCGCCGGGCGGGCGCCAGGCGGTGACCGTCGACGGCGTAGACGGTCACGTGGATCTCCACGTCGGGACGCCGCTCGCGACGGGCATCCACCAGGTGGACAACCCGGTGTTCGGTGATGATGGCTGGCTGTTCGTGACGTTCAGCGGCACCCGCGGGCAGCAGGTGCCCGTGTCGGTGTTCCGGGTGTCGCCGGACGGGGTGAAAGAGCCGTTCCTGACGGACATCGTGAACGCGACGTCAATGGCGTTCGACGCCGCCCGCACGCTGCACGTGACGAGCCGGTTCGATGGCGTGGTGTACAGGGTCAAGCCCGACCGCACCGTGGACGCCGTCGCGCGCGAACTCGGCGTGGCGTGCGGGATCGCGTTCGCGTCAGACGGCACCATGTTCGTCGGCGATCGCAGCGGCACGGTCTTCCGCGTCGGGCCGACGACGCACGTGATCCCGTTTGCGTCGCTCCCGCCCAGCATGGCGGCCTTCCACCTCGCCATCGGCGCCGACGATCTGTTGTACGTGACGGGCCCGACCTTTGCCCCGTGCGACTACGTGTATCGCATCGATCGCCAGGGCGACGTGACGGTCGTGTCGTCGGAGTTCGGCCGGCCGCAAGGCATGGCCGTCGACGCGGACGGGACGCTTTACGTCGTGGACGCCCTGGCCGGAGGCGCAGGCCTGTTCCGCGTGCGCCCGGGTCAGCGGCGGGAACTCGTGCTGTCGGCGTCATCGCTCGTCGGTGTCGCGTTCGACCCGCGGGGCGGCCTGGTGGTCGCGTCGAGCGATTCGGTCTACCGCCTCGATGTCGGGGTGAAGCCCTGGAGATTCCGATGAAGCAGCTCTTCGCCGTCAAGTCGCTGGACCGCCTGGTCTCCGACACCCAGGATCCGACACAACAGCTGAAACGCACGCTCGGGCCGGTGCAGTTGACGGCGCTCGGCATCGGGGCCATCATCGGCGCGGGCATCTTCTCATCGGTGGGCTCCGCGGCGGCGGGCGGCCCACAGCACCTCGGCGCGGGGCCGGCGGTGGCCGTGTCCTTCGTGCTGACGGCCATCGCGTGCGGGTTCGCCGCCCTGTGCTACGCCGAGTTCGCCGCGATGGTCCCCGTGTCCGGATCGGCGTACACCTACGCGTACGCCACGCTGGGCGAACTCATCGCGTGGATCATCGGCTGGGATCTGATTCTCGAGTACGCGATCGGCAACGTGGCGGTGGCCGTGTCGTGGTCGGGCTACTTCCAGGAACTGCTGCGCGGCCTCGGCGTGAACTGGCCGGAGTGGCTGGGCACGGACTTCCGCACGGCGGCGCAGGGCGCGCGCGAACTGGCTGCGACGGTGGCGGCCGGCGGCGATGCGGGCGGCCTGAGCGCGGTGGTGCGCCAGGCCGCCGACGCCTTCAACAGCGCGCCGCGCCTCGGCGGCGTGCCGATCATCCTCGACCTGCCCGCGTTCCTGATCGTGGCGTTCATCACCTGGGTGCTGGTGCGCGGCATCCGCGAGAGCGCCTGGCTCAACTCCGCGATGGTCGGCCTCAAGCTGGCCATCATCGCGTTCTTCATCATCGTCGGCGCGTTCTACGTGAAGCCAGAGAACTGGACACCCTTCGCGCCGAACGGCTTCCGCGGCATCTCGAGCGCCGCCGCGATCATCTTCTTCGCCTATATCGGCTTCGACGCGGTGTCGACCGCTGCCGAGGAAACGCGCAATCCGCAGCGCGACATGCCGATTGCCATGATGGCGAGCCTCGTCATCTGCACGATCATCTACATCCTCGTGGCGTTCGTCCTGACCGGCCTGCTGAAGTGGGAGCAGCTCGGCACGGCCGAGCCGCTCGCCACCGCGTTCTCGGTACTCGGGATGCACTGGGCCGCCGGCATCATTTCGCTCGGCGCCGTGTTCGCCACGACGTCGGTGCTCGTTGTCTTTCAGCTCGGCCAGCCGCGCATCTTCTTCTCGATGGCCCGCGACGGCCTGCTCCCGCCGTGGGCCGCGAAGGTGCACCCGAAGCACCGCACGCCCCACGTGACGACGATGCTGACAGGCGCCGCCGTGGCGACGTTCGCCACCTTCCTGAACATCAACGAGGTCGTGGAGCTGACCAACATCGGGACGCTGTTCGCGTTCATCCTGGTCGCCGTCGGCATCGTGATCCTGCGCCGGACGAACCCGGACCGGTTCCGGCCGTTCCGGACACCGTTCGTGCCGTGGGTGCCGCTCTTCGCGGCGCTGATGTGCGGCTACCTGATGCTCCAGCTGCCCTGGGTCACCTGGGTCCGATTCGCTGTCTGGCTGGCGATCGGCCTGGTGATCTACTTCCTCTACGGCGTGCGGCACAGCAGGTTGCGCCAGCAGTCGAACGCCGGGGCCTGACGCGGCCGTGCCGGCACGCGGTCGTGACGGCCTTGACAAACCCACGTCGGAGGGGCATCTTCAAAAGAGGTCCCCGCAACACCGGCGTGCAACAGGACAGATCGGGCGGGGGCCGGCGTCGGGGAGCACCACCATGCGGAGCAATCGAGGGTTCACCCTCATCGAACTGCTGATCGTCGTGGCCATCATCGGCGTCATCGCGGCCGTCGCCGTGCCGGGCATGATGCGCGCACGCCAGGCGGGGAACGAAGTGTCGGCCGTCGGATCGATGCGCGCCATCAACGGGGCGCAGTCGCTGTACGCCGCGAGCTGCGGCAACGGGTTCTTCTCGCCGAGCCTGTCGAACCTGGGCACGCCCGCGGCGGGCGGCACGGCGTTCATCGGCGCCGAACTCAGCACCGGCAACACCGTCGTCAAGACCAGTTACACCGTCACGATGGGCAGTTCGGCCGGCGTGGCCGCGGATGCGCCCGCGTCCTGCAACGGCCTGGCGGCCGGCGCCGTCGTCCAGAGCTACTTCCCCACGGCCACGCCCCTCCCGGGCGGCGGCGTCAAGGCGTTCGGCACCAATTCGAACCAGACGATCTACGCGGCCACCCAGTTGACTGCGCTGGCGATGACCGACACCAGCGCGCCGGCCGGCGCCACGGCGATCCAGTAAGAGCCGGCCTCCAACGGCTGCGGGATGGCACGGGCCGCGCCTGGCGCGGCCCGTCGCACGTACGGGCTGACGGGAGCCGCACTCCGT
>JAPKZP010000006.1 GCA_026393735.1 Acidobacteriota bacterium | reverse complement strand
GAACCGAGTGTAACAACCTCTCCGGGAGAGGTTCTTCAGGCGCAACCTCTCCGCAGGCGCAACCTCTCCGGGAGAGGTTTCTTACATCCAAGCTACAGGATCCGGGGGAAGCCGAAGATCTCGTCGCCCTTCTCGGGCTCGCCTAGGTATTGGCGCAACAGGACGCGAGCGGCGAGATAGGCAGAACCGATGCCATTGTGCCCGGATCCGAACGCGAACAGGTGGTGCGGGTAGTTGCGGTGCGGTCCGATGCACGGATAGCCGTCCGGCGCCATCGAGACGGGCACACTCCAGCCGTAGTCGGGTTGAATGCCGGCAATAGCCGGGTAGCGCTTCGAGAGTTCGTACATCAGCTGGCCCTTGCGCTGCACGAGCACCTTGTCGCGCGAACGCGAGGGGACGGGCGGGGAATCGGCGCCCATGAAGAGCACTCGTTCGTCGCTCGTCCGCCGCAGGATGTGCGGCGGCTGGTCCTCGTCGATCACCGTGGCCCGGCTGCGGCCGAACTCGCGCCGAACGAAGGACGGGACGGCCGGTGTGAGCACGCAGTACGACTCGAGCAGTTTGAAGTGGCGGCGGAGCGGCTTGAATGGCGCGGGCGGATAGTTGCTGGCAACGACGATCGTGCCCGCGCGAACGGTGCCGCTGTCTGTGGTCAACTCAACGCCGGACCGGCCCGCGCGCACGCGCGTGACCGTGGTGCGCTCGAAGACGAGCGCGCGGCGCTTCACCGCCTCGGCCGCCAGGCCGAGCGTCACGCGGTAAGGATCGACGTAGCCGTCGCCCGCAGATCGGATGGCGCCCACGCCCGTCAGGCCCGTCTCCTGGCGCAGCCGTGCGGGCGTGAGCCAGGTGCCTTCGACGTTTGCCGCGCGCAGCGCCTGCATCTCTCGGCGCAGGATTTTCTCGTCGACCGCATCGTACCCCACGCGCAAGGCGGCGTCCGACACGAGCTCGCACCTGATTCTGAGCCGGCGGATGGTCGCGGCAAGGTCGAGGCTGGAGCGCCGGAAGGTCAGCCAGAGGTGGCGCGCGACGCGCAGGCCGTGCTTCGACTGCAACTGCTGGAACGACACCGCCGGCTCGAGCCGGAGAAGCCCCGGGCACGATCCGGAACCGCCCTGGCCGATCCGGTCCGCCTCGAGCACGGCGACCCGCACGCCGGCCGCCGCGAAGACGTAGGCGATCGACGCGCCTGTCAGCCCTCCGCCCAGCACGGCGACCTGCACGTCGAGGTGGCCGCGATGCCGCGGGTACGAGGGTTGGCGCGACGTGGGATACCGGTCGAGCCAGTAGGACAGGCCGTAGCGGGTTCGCATGGGTTCGTCAGTCGAGAGCGGTGATTCTACACTCATGTGCGGTCGATTAGAATCAGGACTTTCAAGAAAGGGAGAAACCCGACCCGTGGCCACACGTCCATCGTCAACTGCCATCGTGCGCCGCATCTGTCGCTACCTGAAGGCGCACGGCTCGGCCGAGCATGCGGCGGGGGTCCAGTGGTTCTTCAAGGAAGAAGTGCGGTCGCACGGTTGGTACACGGCCGAGTTGCGCCGCTACGGACGCGGTCTGCACGGCGAACTGTCGCGGGATCCGGGCCTTCTGTTCGACGTCGCGGAGCAGCTGTTCGGCCGGACATTCATCGAGGAGAAGATACTCGGCGTGGTCATGCTGCAGCCGTCGGTGCGCCGGTTCGAGCAGGCGGAGTTCGACCGCCTCGAACGCTGGCTCGACGGCGTCACGTCGTGGGCCGACCACGATGCGCTGGCCATGTACCTGCTCGGTCCGCTGATGGTTCGCGAGCCGCGCCGCGTGCGGCGCGTCTTTTTATGGGCGCGCGCGCGCAGCCGATGGCACCGCCGCGCGGCCGCGGTGGCGCCGATCAGTGGCGTGCGGGCGGGACTGTTCACCGCCGAGGCGACCCGGCTCACGCGAACGCTCCTCGCCGACCCCGACGACATGGTGCAGAAGGGCCTCGGCTGGCTGCTGCGTGAGTGGAGCAAGGTCCGGGCCGAAGAAACGGTGCCGCTGCTGCTGCAGGTGCGCGGCCAGGCCCCGCGCCTCGTGCTGCGGACCGCGTGTGAGACCCTCGCGCCCGCCGTCCGTGCCCGAATCCTCGGCAGATAGGGCGCCCCCGCATACGGAATCCGCCGGCGGCGCCACAGAGGTCGTTTGCTACGTCGTCTTCGTCACCTTGTTCAGGTGTCGCGGATTGTCGGGATCGAATCCTCGCGCCCGGCTCAGATGGAACGCCAACAGTTGGGCCGGCGCAATCGCTGCGATGGGCGACACCCACTCGGGCATGTCTGCCGGGGCCGCGCGCCGCGCGCGGCAATCGTCCGCAGAAGTTCTTCCACTTCACCGCAGACCGCGCCCGTGACATTGACGACAATCGACGCAAATCCTGTCTCGATGAGCGCGATGGGCCCGTGCTGGAAATCGGCCGACGAATAGGGCTCGACAGCGACGTACGCGAGTTCCTTGGCCTTGAGCGCGATCTCGAACGCCGTGGCAAAGTTGAACCCCCGGCCCAGCACGACACCGTGGCCGGCCGTCTTCAGCGTGCCGGCTGCGGCCTCGATCACGCGCGCGTCGGCGTCGAGCGCCGACGCCACGTAGCCCGGCACGCGCGCGAGCTCCCGCCGCCAGCCGGCGTTCGCCGCGAGTGCGGTGGACAGCATGGCGAGCGCCGTCAACTGCGCGGTGTACGTCTTCGTCGCGGCGATGCTGCGTTCCTGGCCGGCGCGCAGCAGGATCGTGTGATCGGCCACCACGGTGAGCGGCGACCCCGCCACGTTTGTAATCGCAAGCGTCGGGCAGCCCTGGCGGCGGCCTTCCTCGACGACGGCGACCAGGTCCGGCGACTGGCCCGATTGCGAGATGCCGACCACCAGCGCTCCCGTCATGCGCGGCGGTGCCTGATAGCGCGTGAAGAGGGACGGCGTGGCGAGCGTGACGGTCAGGCGGTTGTGCGCGCCGAACAGGTACTGCGCGTAGCGCGCGGCGTTGTCCGACGAGCCGCGCGCGGCGATCACGACGTGATGCACGTCGCGCGCCCGGATGTCCCGTGCGATGGCGTCGGTCTCGGCCGCGCCTTCCACGAGCAGCCGCTCGATGACCGCTGGCTGCTCCGCGATTTCCGATCGCAGTACCGACTCAGACACGGGTACTCCTGTCAGGTGTTCATGCAGCAGCATTGGTCCCAGAAGTTGTGGAACAGGCCTTCAGGCCTGTTTTCGCAGGGCTGAAGCCCTGCGCCACATCGGTCATGAAACCAGTTCTACTTTCTCTTGATCACTACCAGCCCGTCGCTCACCCGCCGCGGCCCGGTGGCGTCAGAGGGGTGATTGACGATCTTCCCATTCACCACCATCGTCGTCGAACCGCCGCCGTCGAGGTTGAGCGCATTGAAGAGATTCAACTTGAGCGCCAGCGCTTGCAGTTCGGCGAACGACATGCCGAGGCTCGTCTCGGGATTGCGCCCGTCGACCGTGACGAGCCAGATTGCCCCGCTCTTGCTCGTGCCTATCATGGTGCGAGGGTGCCGCTCGGTGTTGAACCCGGCGCGCAACTGCTCGTCGGTCCAGTCCGTCAACACGCGGCCGTGGTACATGAGCAGGCCGGCACCGCCGACGATGTCCTGCGCGTCGAGCCATTGCTCCGGCAGCGTGCCGAGCAGCGACTGCACTCGGGGCTCAATGGTGACTCGCTGGCCGCGATCGAGCCGCTCGAGCGCCGTGGGCAGCACCGTGCCGCCGAACGACAGGACGATTCCGTTGCGCGGGATGGGGGTTCGGCCGGCGTTCGGCCGCCGTTCGACGACCTTGAGCGGCGCCCCCGCGAGCTGCCATTCCACGCCCGTGCCGGCCATGTCGCTGTCGGGCCCGAAGCGCGGCGTGTAGAGCATCAGCTTGCCGCGAACCCGTGTCGTGTCGATGCCGTCGACGTCGTACGTGAATTCCTCGCCGCCCGCCCTGAAGCGCAGCGAGACTGACGCACCGATGCGATCGAACACGAGCTTCAGCGGCCTGCCCGCCTGTCGAATGATGCCGACCGCGCCGCGCGTCAGGCCGGCGTCGCTCACGAGTTCGTCGCCCACTTCCAGCACGCCGGCCGGGTCGCCGTTCTTGACGACGAAGAAGCCTGCGTTGATGGCGGCAATGGCGCCGACGCGAGCCGCCATGTCGGATACGGTCTCGAGCTGCATGACACGATCCTGCGCGAGCGTGCTGCGAAGGTCGATTCTCGCGGGATCGAGGCGGAGCATCTGGACCGCCACCGGTCCCGGCGGACTGAGGAGATTCGGATCGCTCAGGCGGTAGAGAAGGACACCGTCCGCGACTTTCTCGGGCTTGCCGATGTCGATGGAGGTTTCGCGAAAACACGCCGCGGACAGGCCCGCAGCGAGGACGAGAACCGCAGCGCTCAGCCAGCGGGTTCTACGACGACGAGGCGCGGAGCGCGTGCACACCTGCGCCTATTATCTCCCCTTCGCCCCCTACCTGGTGGGCGAGCAATTGGGGTCAGGTCCAAAACACAACCTTCTGCAACCCAATGGATCCGGAAGATTGGACAAGGTTGCCTTTTGGACCTGACCCCAAGATCAACGGGCGCGATCGGCCACGCGGTCGAGGATCGTGGCGAACTCGGGCTGTGCGTGGAGCGGCTTCAGCAACGGCTCGATTGAGATGCTCCAACCGGGATATCCGGGCGGGGCTTCGGCGAGCAAACGGTCGAGCTGCGCAACCGCGTCGGAAGGCCGTCCCCGGACGACGGACGCCATCGCTTCAACCAGCATCGCCTCGGGCTTCCTTCCGCTCCGCTCGAGCTCCGCGGTCGCCGCGTCCGCACGGGCGAGCGCTCCCTGGGCATCGGCCTTGCGGCCCGCCCCCTGGTGCGCGAGGGCGATACCGAGCAGCGACCGCACATGACTGGGAAACAGCGCGAGCGTCTGCTCGAACGCCCGGATGGCCTTGTCGGGCTGTTTCATGACGCAGAGGGCGAAGCCGCGCCCGTCGTGCGCGTCGACTTTGAAGGCGTGGCTGTAGATCCGCCCGGCCGGACCGGTGTCGATCTCGCGCCGGAACTCGGCGAGGGCGCCTGCAGCATCGCCTTCGGCGAGGCGTACGGCTCCGAACAGCCAGTGGAGTCCCGAGGCCGGGTAGCGCCACGAGCGCCCGGACTGGCGGTCCTGCAGTTCGAGGCCCTGACGCAGGACGGTGGCCGCCAGCGCCAGCTTGTTGCGCGCGACGTACACCATCGCGATCTCGTAGTGCGCGAACGCCAACTCGCTGTAGACGGCCAGCGTCCGCCGAAGCGCGTCGATGCGCTCGCTGCCCCACGCCGCATGCCCGAGCCGGAACAGGTGGTGCCAGTCCTGGGGCTCCAGCGCCACGGCACGCCGCGCCGCCGCCACCGCCTCGGCGTGACGCCCCGCGCTGACGAGCAGGAACGACAGCGTGGCATGTCCTTCGGCCATCGTGTCGTCGAGATCGACGGCTCGCCGGGCGTGGCCGATCGCCGTCGCAAGCAGATTCGTATCCGCCTCGTTGCGGGCGCGCGTGCTTTCGTAGAGCAGGAAGTGGGCGTTCGCGAGCCCGGCATGTGCGATCGCATAGCGCGGGTCGAGCCGCACGGCACGCTCGAACCCGTCTACGGCGGCCGCCACCTGTGCCGGGTCGAAGCTGTCGATCTTCACCCGGGCTTCCGACGCCGCCCGGAACGCCTCGAGATTCGCGGTCTCGCGCACGCCCACGCGCGTCGAACTGCCGTGCGCGCCCTCCACGCCGAGCGCCGCCGAAAACTGGCGGACGATACGATCCTGGAGATCGAAGACGTCCTCGAGCCGCCCATCGACCTTCGCATCCGCCAGGGTCGCCCCTGAAGGCGCGTCCACGATGCGAGCCGTAATACGGAGGCGATCACCGACGCGCTGGTAGCTGCCGACGACGACCAGATGCACGCCGAGGTCGCGCGCGACGGCGGTCACCGACCCGTCCGTGCGCCGCGTCGAACCGGCGACGCGCTCGCGATCGACCACCCGCAGCACGCGGAAGCCGGTGAGGTCGTTCGTCACCGTCTCGGAGATGCCCGCGGCGAGCCACGCCAGATCCTTGTCGCCGCTCACATTGGTGAAGTCGAGCACCGCGATCGACCGCAGCATGCCGAATTCGCCACTCCCGACCGGCTCGACGGTCACGATGCTGTCGCCCGATTCAGCCGCCGGCAGCACTTCCACCGCCGCAATGAACCGGTACCCGCGGCGCGCGACGGTCTGGATATAGGTGGGCGATGCCGGGTCGTCACCCAGCACCTGGCGCAGGTCGGAGATCGCCTGCGTCAAGGCGTTCTCGGTGACGGTCACGTCGGGCCAGATTGCCGCCAGCAGCTCGTCCTTCGTCACGAGCACCGACGGCCGCGACACGAAGTACAGCAGCACGTCCACCAGCTTCGGCGTGAGCGTGAGGATGTGCCCGTCGCGCAGCACGCGGTAGGCCGCGCGCTCGACGAGAAATGGCCCGAAGCGGAACCGGCCGGCCGGCGAGGACATGCCGCGCGATTCTACTTGGGATTCGTGAACGGGCACCAGTCTCACCGGCCCTGCAGGAGCTCCACCCGGGCGATGACGTCACCTTCGAGGATCGCATCGACTTCGTCCATGCCCTCGGTGACCTCCCCGAAGATCGTGTACTGATGATCCAGCCTCGCGTTGTCGATCAGGTTCACGTAGAACTGGCCGTCGCCCGTGTCGTGACCTCTCGAGGAGATGCCCACCGTGCCCCGCGTCTGCGAGCGCAGCCCGAACTCGTCGCGCATGAAGGGCCCGTCGCCGACGAACTCGTTGGCGCCCGGGCTGCCGCCCTGGACGATGAAGTTCGGCACGATGCGGTGGAAGGTCGATCCGTCGTACGCGCCGGCCCGCGCGAGGCGGACCACGCGCCACACCGACACGGGTGTGTCATCGACGAACAGCCGGACGACGAACGAGCGGCCCGACGCCATCGTGAACCTGAGGGAGCCCGGCAGGCCGCGAAATTCCTCGATGGGCGGCAACGCCAGGGTCTTCAGCCTCGTCGTCCGCGGCGCAACGGGACGGCCCGTCCACGCGGTCAGCGTCTCGGCGGCCGCAGCGGCCACACGGGGATCGAAGTCACCGAGGTACGGCCGGAGCGCGGCGGCATGGGTTGCGCTCCCCACTTCGCGCACGCGCTCCAGGAGGGCGAGGCGCGGGTCACGGGAGGTCTCGCGGCGTTGCGCGGTGATGGTGGCGAGCGCCTTCAGCAGCGCCGTCGCCGCCGGCGCCTTCGCGGTCGTGCCCTTCAGCGCCGCCGCGACGGCCATCACGACCTGGTAGTCCGGATGCTCCAGCGCGTGAAGATAGATCTCGTCGGCTTCGTGACCGCGCGCCTGGGCAAGGCCGCCGATTGCGGCTTCGCGGACGTTGGCGTTCGCATCGATCGCCAGCGTCTCGAGCAACGCGTGGTCCCCGGTGAACGCCGCGGCGCGAGCGGCGTACATCCTGACCTGCCAGACCGGGTGCCCGCCCAGCGCCGGGAGCAACGCCCGTGCAGACGCCGCGTCGCGCCGCGCGAGCGCAACGATGGCATGGGCCGGCGTGTGCCAGGTGAGGCCCGGCGTCGGTTCGTTCGCGCTCGGCCCCTGGGCCATCGTGCGCAGGACAGTCGTGGCGTGCGCGTCACCGGGACACGCGGTGCCGAGCAGATCGACGGCAAGCAGCCCGACCTGAACCGATGGGTCCTTCGTGCTTTCAGTCTCGACACTGCAGTCGGTGGCAGCGTAGTGGCGGCCGTGCACCCGCAGCGCCTCGAGGCGCACCAAGGGCTCTGCGTCAACCAGGCCGACGCCCACGACTGGCGCGCGCGTCTCGGCCGGCGCGTCACCCGCCATGGCGGCGACGGCGATGCGTCGGACCTGCCGGTCCCGATCGACGGCGGCGCGCTCGAATGTGGCGTCGATCAGTCCGAGCGTGGCGAGGGCGGTGAGCGACAGCCTGCGCACGCGGGCTTCGTCTTCGCCCACGCCCGAGCGCATGGATCCCGTGGCGGCGCGGCGCAACGCCGTCACGACGGCATCCGGCGGGACGAAGCCGGCGCCGCGCGCGCTCCGCGCGAGGCTGTCGAGCCCGCGAGCGGCCCCGATCCGCACAGCGACGGGCTCGGCATCCGAGATGAGCGCTGCCGCCAGCGTTTGAGAGGTGACCCGGCGATCGTCGTTCGAGAGGTGGCGCACGCGGCCCAGCGTCGCGTAGGCGGCGGCGAGCACGTCGTGCTTCGACTCGTCGGCCAGGCGCTCGCGCAGCGCGCGGATCGTACCGGCGACATCCGTCCCGCCCGCCTGGCCCAGTGCATTGGCGGCTTCCGCACGCACCAGCGGATCCGGGTCGTCGAGCGCACGGCGGATGTCGGGCACGAAGATCGGGTTTTCCAGGCGTCCCAGCGCCCGCACCGCCAGGCGTGCCAGGGTGCTGTCCGGCCCGGCCAGCGCTTCGAGCAGTGGCGCGGCTTCGGCCCGCGTGGCGGCGCGTGCGTCTTCCGCCGCGAGCATCCGGTAGCGCAGCCCGGCCGGTCCTGTTCGGAGCGCGGCGGCGCGAGGTGCCTGCGCCACCAGCGCGTCCGGCGCCGTGAGCCCGATCACCGTCACGAGCGCCATCGCGACGCGCGGCAGGTATGGCATAGGGGCTGCGCTTCCTCTTCTCCGACCTACGGCGTGATCACTCCGTCCCTGACCGCCACCCGCTTGAGCAGCTCCCGGTCCGTCTTCGGGTTGCCCTCGAGCAGCAGATGTCCCAGCGAGTACGACTCGTCGCCTCCCCCGGGCAGGACCATGATCGTGTCGAAACCGACGCGGGTGGGGCGTGAGGGCAGGTCGATCGTGTACGAGACAAGGCCGGGCTTCCGCCGGTGCGCGGGCACGGGCCCGACCGTGAGCCGGCCGACGGCCGCGCCCTGCTTCACGAAGACGAACGCGTACACGTCGTCGGCGTCGACCGAGACGTCCATGTAGCGGCGCCCCGGGCGATCGTCGACGCGGACCGCCAGCGGCAGCTTCATCGCGATGGTGCCCGGCGCGTCGGACGGTGTTTCGTCGGCCTTCGTGTCGCTCAGTTCGTCGAGGTACTTGATGAACCCGCTGAAGCGATAGTAGTCGGGATCGATCAGATGGTTGTAGCCGCCGGTGTTCATCCTCCAGATCGTCGACAGACGATCTGCAGACCAGAGCTCCCGTCCTCGCGTGATGAGCGAGAGCCGGTCGTAGAACTCACGCAGTTTCGGGTTCCTGATCGTGTTGACGCCCGACACGAGGCTCTCGCGGTACCCGTCCGGCACCCATCGGCGGAAGTGACCGGGCCGCCATTCTTCCTTGAACACCGCGGGCAGCCGCGCCAGCAGCGGGTCCGCGAGCGCGCACTCGTCGAGCATGTAGTAGTGCGGGCCCCAGTCCAGGCCGCCTTCGCCCATCAGCCCGCACGTGTTCATCACGCGCTGTTGGCCGGCCGGCCGCGGCGCGTCCCAGTCGGGGTTGTCGAAGGAGTTCATGCTCGCGAAGACCAGCGAGTTCTTGCGAAAGTAGAAGACGCGCTCGTCGCTGACGCCGCTGTGCTTCACGCCGGTGTCTCCGAAGCGGCTGTCGGTGAAGAGCGGCATCCTGGCCGACGCGGCGCTCAGCGCCACGACCGCGATGATCGAGACCACCCACGCCTCGCGCGCGGCCGACAGCATGCGCGTCAGGATCAGCATGGCCGCGAAGACCGGCACCGCCAGGAACCGGCCCGACATGAAGTCGCCGCCGATCGACGCGACATAGAGGAGGTAGCACACGATGCCCACGGCCATCGCGCGCGCGAACGCCATCCGCGTCGCCAGGCTCCACGCGGCCGCCGCCAGGATCGTGACGAGCGTGGCCGGATCGCGATCCAGCGAATCGACTAGGTAGAGCACCCCCTGCTTCCACAACTGGCCCTGGCTGATGCCCACCCCCAGCTTGGCGTATGCCGTGTTCGGGAACGGGAAGCCGTAGTAGAGGGGGGCGAAGGTCGTCCATGCGACGGCCGGCAGCAGGCCGATTGCCACGGCGCCGGCCACGAGGCCCGCGCGCCGGACGCGCCAGGACGCCAGCGCGAGTGCGGGGACGACGAGCAGGACGGTATCCGGCCGCGTCAGGTACGCCAGTGCGCCCAGTCCCCACAGTCCCGTCAGCCACAGGCGGCGGTTCAGGCGTTCGTCGAGCAGCACGCTGACGAAACCGATGAGGATCAGGCACGCGAGCGGGTTCTCGAGACCGGACGTCGAATAGTCGACGAACGCCCGCGACGACAACAGCACGGCCGCGGCCAGCCAGGATTGCCACGCCGACGCGGCCCGCGACATGGCGCGCCAGAACACGAGGATCGACACGGCGAACGACAGCGCGAACGTCGCGTAGTAGACATTCCCGAGGACCAGGTAACACGCCGTCAGGCAGAGCAGCCACAGCGGGTGCGTGAAGGTCTGCACGCGTTCGCCGACGTTGAAGGTCAGGCCGTTCCCGTGGGTGACGTTCATCACCGTCCGCAGCGAGATCTGGGCGTCGTCGCTGATCCACGCCGTGCGGACGAGCACGGCGAAGAACACCAGCAGCAGGAGCACCGCGATGATCCGCGGCAGGGACACGCGTGCCGGGAGCGTGGGCGTCGTCATCGCGCAGTTCTCCCCGCGTACTCCAGCATCTGCTTCGTGAAATCGAGCGGATAGGTGATGCGGACGTTGCTGATCTGTCCGTCGGCGCCGTGCACGGGTTCGAGCGTCGGCATCACGAACCCGGTGTACGACGGCAGGTCCACCCGTTGCACCCGTGCGACGACTTCGTCGCGCAAAGCGGTGTCGAAGTGCACGCCGTAGCCTTCCACCAACGCCCGGGCGGCATCCATGTCGCCCTGGCTCTTGATGCGCTGGACCTCGGCCAGCAGGCGGCTGACGCTCTCGTGGAAGGCGTGCACGTCCACGACGACGTAGAACGTCCGGCCTTCGCGCCATCGTTCCTGCACCGCGTGGGTATGCTTCATCAGCCACCGCACGACCAACTGGCGGTTGCGCATGTGGTCTTCCTCGATCTGCGTGCCCTCACGGATGCGCCGCAGCTGCACCAGCGCGTTGCGCGCGTACGCTTCGTACGCCGCGCACGCGATCTCGGCCTGGTGTTCCGCCGCCACGAGTCCGAGCTCGGCCAGTTTCGGGTGCGGCGCAAAGTAGAGCGCGACCAGGTCGGCCCTCGCCTCCTCGATTGTCGAATAGTACTCGCGCAGCGCGGCCTGCGCGCTTCCGGTCATGCGGCTGTCCGCCTGGCCGGACGCGTGGCCGATCACTTCGTGCATGTTCGTCGTCAGCTCGGACGCAAAGCCGCTCCAGCGCGCCGCCCGGCCGGCCTCTTCCCGCGTCCACGAGAACTCGGCCCAGTAGGCCTCGGGCATTGACCGGTCGTATGCCTCCATGACGTTCGTGAGCGACACCGACTTGCTGCCGTGCTGCGCCCGGATGCGCTCGTCGTTCGGCAGGTTGATGCCGATGGGGGTCACCGGCCCGGAATCGCCGGCCTCGACGACGACCTCGATGGCGTTGGCGGAGACGCCCGTCACGCCCGGCTTGCGGTAGCGCGGGTCCCAGGGCATGTGGTCCTCGAACCACTGTGCCTCGCGGGCCAGCGTCCGGATGGCGTCGGTCTTCTCGTGGTTCACGTAGTAGACGAGAGACTCCCATGCGCCCTTCATCCCGCGCGCGTCCAGGTACACCTCCACGAACCCATTGATGGTGTCGACCGTCGCGTCCCTGTCGCGCACCCAGGCGACGTCGTACGCTTCGCGGTCCCCGGTCTCGCCGGTGCGGTAGAAGCGCGCCAGCGCGCGCAACGCGTCGGCGGTCGGAGGCGGCGCGTACGGCAGGGCGGCCTCCAGGTGCCGGACGATCTCCTCGATGCAGCGGCTATAGCGGCCGCCCACGCGGTACACCTCTTCGAGCAGCGCGCCGTCGCGCTTCACGAGACGCGAGTTGAGCGGGTAGCGCTCCTGGAACCCCTCGAGATCGGCCACGGTCACGCCGTCGTACAGGTTGTTGGCGCTCACCGTCAGGATGTCGCGGCCGTGCCCGGGCGTCTTGCTCGTCACGGTTGCGTCCACCTCGGGGTCGAAAAAACACGGGCCCAGCCGCGCCAGCATGCCGTCCAGAGTCTCGTCCGGCTGCAGCGGAAAGCGCGCGCCGGCCGCCGCCGCCGCATGGACGGCCGCGGCAAACGCCTCGGGCTCGCATCGCAGCAGGAACTTCCGCGCGGTCTGGTTGTTGTGCGGGCCGCTGTTCAGCCAGAACAGCTTGGTGTAGTGCCGGACGCGCGCGAGGGTGTCCTGCTCCGCGCCGCCGGGATGCGTGAGGGTCTCCTCGAGGACCTCGCGCATGTCGAGGCTCGGCCCGTACCGCTGGTCGTAGTAGATGTCCCGCCCCGCCAGAGCGGCCAGGGACAGGTGGTAGACGAGCGTCTTCTCGCGCGGCGCGAGCCGCTCGAACCCGTCCGCGTACAGCTGCACGATCGCCGCGTCGTCGACGCGCTCGAGCAGGTAGGGGCGATCGGGCTCCTCCGTCAGATCGTGACCTGCTCCAGGTAGTCCGGCACGTGCAGCGTCCATCCGAGCTCCTTATCGATCCGGCGCCGCAACGCGTCCTGGGCCGGCGGCTCGCCGTGCACCACGTAGGTCATCGCCGGCGGCCGGGTGAATCCGCCCAGCCATCGCATGATCTCGTCCACGTCCGCGTGCGCGGACATCGAGTCGAGGTGCTCGATGCGCGCGGACACCGGAACGAGCTGACCGTGGATCTTCACCGTGTCAGCGCCGTCGAGCAGTTGCCGGCCGCGGGTGCCGGCCGCCTGGTAGCCGACGAACAGCACGGTATGGCGCGGGTTCGGCAGCGCGGCTTTCAGGTAGTGCAGCACGCGCCCGCCTGTCGCCATCCCGCTCGCCGACACGACGATGCACGGCGCGGGCGAGGCCTGGACCTGTTTCGACTGCATGACCGACGACAGCGCCGTGAAGCGCTGCGTCGTGAACGCCGACATCGCGCCGCGTCGCGTCTGCATGTCCGGGTCGAGGTCGTTGCTGTGGTTCGCGTAGTGGCGCAGCGCGTCCAGCGCCATCGGGCTGTCGAGGTACACGGGCACGACGGGAATGCGGCGTGCCTCCTCGAGGCGCTTCAGCCAGTAGATCACCTCTTCCACGCGGCCCACCGCGAACGCGGGGATGATGACCTTCCCGCCGCGCCCGATCGTATCCGTGATGATCGATGCCAGCCGCTCCCCGCCGTCGTCGCGCTCGTGGACGCGATCGCCGTACGTGGATTCCACGAGCAGCACGTCCGCAGTGTCGACCTTCGACGGGTCGGGCAGCACGGGCCGGTCGTAGCGGCCGAGGTCGCCGCTGAAGAGCAGTTCTTTGCCGCCCTCCCCTTCGAGGCGGATCCGCGCGAACGCGGACCCGAGCAGGTGGCCGGCGTCCAGGAACGAGACGTCCGCGACGCCGCCGATCGGGATCGGCCGGTCGTACCCCACCGGCTGCAGGTGGGTGAGCGCCTGGAAGGCGTCATCTTCGGTGAAGAGCGGCAAGGCGGGCGAGTGTTTCGTGTACCCGTGCCGGTTGGCCTCGTGCGCGTCTTCTTCGGCCAGCCGGCCGGCGTCGGGCAGCATGATGCGGCACAGGTCCGCCGTCGCGGGCGTGCAGAACACGCGGCCCTTGAAGCCTTGCTTCACGAGGCGCGGCAGGTAGCCGCTGTGATCGATGTGCGCGTGCGTGAGTACGACGGCATTGATCGAAGACGGTTCGACGGGCAGCGGCTGCCAGTTGCGTTCGCGCAGTTCCTTGAGTCCCTGAAAGAGGCCGCAGTCGATGAGCATCCGGCGGGATCCGTGTTCGAGCAGGTACTTCGACCCGGTCACCGACTTGGCCGCACCGAGAAACGTCAACGTCGTCATGCGAACAGTCCCACCTGTCCTCCGGTGTGCCAGAAGAGCACCGTCTGCGTGGGGGAGAACGACCCGCGACGGAGGTGGCCGAGGAGGCCCGCCAGCGCCTTTGCGGTGTAGGTGTGATCCACGAAGATCGCTTCGCGGCGCGCCAGGAGGTCGGCCGCCTCCCGCGACGCCGGCGACATGATTCCGTAGCCGCCGCCCACGTACGTGTCGTCGATCTCGATCGGCCGCGCGGCGGCCAGCGCGTCGCCGTCGACATCGAGCCACGCACTCATGCCGCTGATGACGGCCTCCACCGTGCCGCGAATCGACGCGGCGGGATCGTCGGCGCTGATCCCGAGCACGCGCGTCGGCAGGTCGTAGATCGCACATCCCGCCACGAGTCCGGCCTGCGTGCCGCCGGAGGAGGTCGAGTGGACAATCACGTCCGGGATGATTGCCTGGTTGACGATCTCGCCGACGGCGCGCACGAACCCGAGCGCGCCGAGGGATGTCGAGGCGCCAAGCGGGATCTCGAACGGGCGGCGTCCCTGGCGGCGAAGGTCGGCAGCGATGCGGGCCATCGCGGGGGCCCGATCGTCGCGGGACGGCACATAGTGGACCTCGGCCCCGAGCAGGGAGTCGAGCAACGCGTTGGCGGCGAGGCGCTCGGGCGGGGCGCCGTTGGCGACGAGCACGCAGTGAAGACCCATGCGCGCCGCCACCGCGGCGACCACGCGCGCCGAGTTGGACTGCACGCCGCCCACGCTGAGCAGCGTGTCGGCGCCCTCGGCAATGGCGTGCGCGGCCACGATCGCGACCTTGCGCACCTTGTTTCCGCCGAACCCGAACGGGATCGCATCGTCGCGCTTGATGAGCAGGCGCGGCCCGCCGCCCAGCGCGTCGCGCAACCGCGGCAGCTCGTGCACCGGCGACGGTGGGGCCCAGAGATCGAGGGACGGGATGGCGTTCAGTCGCTCCTGCGCCCCGGCAAATGCGGACATGGCCGGTATTCTATACTTCGAACGGGCCATTGAGACAGCAGGCGTGACCGTTTAGCGGAACAACGCGCGCATGGCGTCGAGCGCGCCGCTGAGCTCCGCGCGGTCGCGCGCGAAACAGAAGCGCAGGTGGTTCTCTCCTGTCGGCCCGAAGTCCACGCCCGGCACGCAGCCGATGCGGCCCTTGCCGACCAGGTACTCCATCATCGCCCACGATTGCGACGGCGATGTGGCCTCCGGGGGCGGCGTCCACGACGGATCGATCTTCATGAACGCGTAGAAGGATCCGTCCGGCGGCGCGCCGCTGAACACGTGGCCGGCGGCCTCGCCCACGCCCGCGTAGAAGAGGTCACGCCGCGCCTGCAGTTCCGCCCGGTACAGCTCCACGATGTGCTGGTCGCCCTCGAGGACGCCGATCGCACCGTACTGGACGATCGACGACACGTTGGTCGCCGTCAGGGCCAGCAGCTTCGTGGCGCGGGCGCGCCAGACGGGGTTTCTCAGCGCGAGGTACCCCAGGCGGAGCCCTGTCGCGGCGTAGGTCTTGCTGAAAGTGAACATCGAGGCCGTGCGATCGTGCAGGCCTTCGAACGACGCGATGCTGACGTGTTCGTGCCCGTCGAACACCACGTCCTCGTACGCCTCGTCTGCGATGACCCACAGGTTGTGTTCGCGCACGAGACCGGCGAGACGCGCGAGGTCTTCCCGCGTGAAAACCCCGCCGGCGGGATTGCCCGGCGAGTTCACGTAGATGCCCTTCGTCCGTGGCGTGATGTGCGCCGCGACTTCGTCCAGGTCGAAGCGCCAGCCACGCGACTCGTGCAGCGGCACGCGTACGGGACGCGCGCCGGACGCCGCGAGCGCGGTGAGCATCTGCGGCCACACGGGATCCGGCATGAGGACCTCGTCGCCCGGCTCCACCAGCGCCTGGCTCGCGAGGTAGAGCGCGTGTACGCCGCCGTTGGTGATCAGGAGCTCGTCGGGATCGTCGACCGGGATCCGGTTCCGGCGCCGCAGCTTGTCGGCCAGCAGTTGCCGCAGCCGCGGCAGGCCCGCCGTCTGGAGGTAGTGCGAGTGGTTGGCGTCTACCGCCGCCTTGATGGCCGCCTTGAACGTGTCGGGCGCGTCGAAGCTCACGTCCCCCTGGTCGAGGCGGAACGGCCGCTCGACCGCGTACATCAGGTCGCGGATGCGGATGATGCCCGACGTCGGGACGCTGTCGAGGAAGGAGCCCATCAGCGCAAGTGCCTTCCCCCATCCACGCGTATGACTTCGCCGGTGATGAAGTCGGAATGGATGAGAAACAGAACGGTCTTGACGATTTCCTGTTCGCCGCCCCAGCGTCCGAGCGGTGTCGCCTGTTCGACCGCGGCAATCTCGTCGGCGCCCACGTCCGGCGGCGCGAGGATGGGGCCAGGCGCCACGGCGTTCACGAGAATCTGGTCCTCGGCGAGCTCGAGAGCGAGAGCTTCGGTCAGGGCGATCACGCCCCCTTTTGCCACGTAGTAGGGCACGAACCCCTTGTAGCGGGCACGGCCGCTGGCCGGCAGCCAGTCGGCGATGTTCACGATGCGCCCGCCGCCGGCGGCACGCATGTGCGGGGCCGCCGCGCGCGCGCATAGGAACGCGGCTTTGAGATCCACCGAGAGCCCGCGATCCCAGTGCGCTTCGGTCAACTCG
>JAPKZP010000415.1 GCA_026393735.1 Acidobacteriota bacterium | reverse complement strand
TCACCGGAGTGACGGGGATCGGCCTCGGCCTGGCGAGGCAGACCTCGCGCCCCTGGGTCCGGAGGCTGGCGCCGCTCGCCGGTCTGGCCGGCGCCATCGCACTGCACAGCCTGTGGAACGCCGGCGCGTCGGCCGGGCTCGCGTTCTTCGCGGTCTACGTCGTGATCATGATGCCTGCGCTGCTCGCGCTGCTGGTCACGGCCGGCATCGCGCTCATGTTCGAGGGGAAGATCATCCGCACGCAACTCGCCGGCGAGGCGGCGGCGGGACTCTTCAGCGCAGACGAGTTCGATCGGCTCTGTTCGGTTCGCGGCCGTCTGCACGCCTCGGTGAGCGCGTTCCGCCAGGGGGGGATCAGGGGCTGGCGTGCGCGAAAGGCCTACCACCACGCCGCAAGCGAACTGGCGTTTCTCCGCCGGCGCGCCCAGCACGACCGCGTCGCGGCCGATCCGGTCCAGGAAGCCGGGTATCTGAGGGCGTTGGGCGCCCCTGAGCCAGCGCCGGCGGCTCCCGCGCCCACGGCATCGCCGGACGTGACGCCCGTCCAGCCAGGGCCCTGAGCCCGCCCGCCGTCAGGGCTTTCGGAAGACGACAATCCGGTTGGTGTTCGTGCCGAGGCGGTTGTTGGCGACGCCCCAGACCGCGGCGGTCTTGGTGAAGCGCTGCGCGTTGATGAGGACGAAGACCGGCTCCAGGCCGGCGAGCGCGCCCGCCGGGATCACCGCCTCCTCGAGGCGGACTGATCCTCTGCGGACTTCCCCCACTTCGAATGCCACGCATGCGCCGGGTTTCAGCACGCGATGGAGTTCACTGAACACGCGCGACATCGCGGCCTGCCATTCGTCGACACCATGTAGGCTGGTGATGCGCACGCCGTCGGGATCGATCCCGCAGAACCAGCAGCGCAGCCAGTTGTCGAGCTTGTAGTTGACGACGGTCAGAAACGGCGGGGATGTCACGATCAGGTCCACCGACGAGGAGGCGATCGTCGGGGTGTGGTGGGCTTCGGCGGTCACGAGCCGGGCGGCACCCGCCACCTTCGCCAGGGTCTGGCGGCCGTCCGGAGCGGCATCCCCGAGCAACGGTCGGATCCGGACCTGGTTCACTTCGAGGTCCGCGACGAGCGCCTTGCTCTTCTTCAGGATGATCGCCTTGACGTCGCGGCGCGGCGGGATCTGCTGGCGGGTCTCGTTGATCTTGCGCTGGGCCACCACCGAAGTGGCCTGGTTCGGAGGCAGCGTGTAGACCGAGAAGAAGCCCGGCGAGTGTCCCGTGAGCCGGTTGACGGCCACCATGCGAATCCAGCGATCGACATCGTCCAGCGCGCCGGAGCGTTCCCGATCGAGCAGGTACGCGCGCAGGGCTGCGATCTCCCGAAGCGTGTCGAGGTGGAAGAACACGTGCAGGTCCCGCGGGACATCCACGTGCGCATCGAGATGAATGGCCTGGAGACGAGTGCGGACGGCGGCGACGGACGGCGGCGCCAGTCGCGGCGCGAGCAGCACGGCGGTGAGGGGGTTGACGTCGCACGCGATCGGCACCCGGCCGGCCAGCGCGGCCTCCAGCGGCGTGGTGCCTCGCCCGGCAAACGGGTCGTACACCACGGCTCCCGGCTCGGTCAGGCGCTCGATGAAGAAGCGCGGCAACTGAGGCTTGAAGCAGGCGCGATACGACACCTCGTGGAGGCTGTGCGCCACGCGCTGGCGGCTCGTCCAGAACTCATTCACGAAGGTCGGCACCTCGATCGCGCGCCCGTCGGCCAGCCGGGCCGCGGTGACGGTCTCGACGGTGGCGCGGCCGTCCCAGCGGAAGTCGCGGACGTGGCGGACGAGGTCGTCGACGGTCACGGCACCATGATAGTGCCCTCAGTAGAAGTCGTGCGACTCGATCTCGATCGGCACGCCGTCGATGCCCTCGACCCGCTCGGCGCGCACCGACGTCACGTTCTCCTGGTTCTGCAGGATGCCTTCCACGAGCAGGAACGGTTCTTCGAGAATCACCAGCCGCTCGCGCGAAAACACGTCCGGCCGCACGATGATGTTCGAGATGCCCGTCTCGTCCTCGAGCGTCAGGAACACGAACCCCTTGGCCGTGCCCGGCCGCTGGCGGGTGATGACCGTGCCGGCCACGCGGATGCGCCGCCCGTGGCGCTCGCGCGGCAGGTCCATGGCCCTGAGCACGCCGCGCAGCGACAGGTCGCGCCGCCGCAGCGCCATCGGGTGCGGCCCGATCGTCAGGTGTGTGCCCGCGTAATCGGCCACCCGCCGCTCGGTGACGGTCATGGGTGGGAGGGGACAGGGATCGGGCGAGAGGCGCGGGGAGGGGGGCGAGAGGGGAAATGCACCGTCCGAGATCTCGCCCCTCGCCCCTCGCCCCTCGCCTTCCTCGAACAGCTCCCCCGCCGGTCTGATCGCTTTCTCGATCTGCCACAGCGCCTCGCGGCGGTGATGGCCGAAGGCGTTGAGCGCGCCGATTTCGGCCAGCGTCGCCAGTTCTTCCCGGTTGACGCCGGTGCGCGCGATGAAGTCTTCCAGCGACCGGAACCGCACGCGCGGCGCCTCGTCTTTCCAGTCGTGCGAACACGTGTTGCAGAACCACGAGACGGCGGCGCCCGTCTGCACGCGCTCGATCATCCGCGGATCATCGCAGCCGCACTTGGGGCAGCGGGATGGGACATCTTCGCGACCTCTCTGCAGCAGCCGAGGGGCGTGCGTCACATTCGCAGTCCCGCTCGCCAGGCCGGCAAAACGCATCTCCAGGGTGCTATCGGCAGCAGCGCGGGGCCCCACTTCGTCACCCCACGCGGATTTCGGCCCCTCCAATGCGTTTTGCAGACTGTCGCTGTCGGCCAGGCTCAAGGGCCTGCTCAGTGACACGCGCCCCTCGGACTGAGAACTGGCCTGAGCCATCGCCTCCCCGACGTGCCGGCGGAGGCCGTTCACATACCGCAATCCCAGGCGCACGCTCCCGTCGTCGTCGATGTCGCACGGCCAGGACGATCGCTGCACGTCGATGGGCGCGAAGCGCACGCCGTGGCGCTGCGCGTCCTTCACGAGCGATGCCGGGTGGTAGAACCCCATGGGCTGGTTGTTGAGCAGTGCCGTGTAGAACGCCGCCGGGAAGTGCGCTTTCAGGTACGCGCTCGCATACACGATCAGCGCGAAGCTCGCCGAGTGCGACTCGGGAAACCCGTACAACGCGAACGACGAAATCGATTTGACGATGGCATCGGCGGCCTCGCCCGTGATCCCCTGCCGTGCCATGCCCGCCCGCAGGTGGACCTCGATCGCCTTCATGCGTTTCTCCGAGCGTTTGAAGCCCATGGCCC
>JAPKZP010000781.1 GCA_026393735.1 Acidobacteriota bacterium | reverse complement strand
GTCAGGGCGAGCGTCGCGCCCATCGCGTCCCGGTTGTTGTCGTGGGCGACGTACTTGCCCCAGTACGCGAGCGACGGCCAGGCCTGCGTCGGGTTCGCCAGGTGCCACCTGTAGATGTCCACCTGTCGATCGCGCCCGTCGGTCTCGACCACCGGCGTGATCATCGTGATCACGTTGGCGCGGATGTGCCTGATGTAGGGGCTCTCATCGACCACGAGGCGGTACGCCAACTCCATCAGCGCGGTGGGCGCTCCCGTCTCGGGCGCGTGCAGCGAGCCGGTGATGTAATAGACCGGTACGGTGAGATCCACCAGCCGGTCGGCTTCCGAGTCGTTCAGGCTGATGGTCCGCGGATCCGCCAGTTTCGCCAGACGGGCCCGGTTCTCGTCGAGCCTGGCCATGACCGTCTCGCCGCCAATCGCGATGGCGATCATTTCGCGGCCCTCTTCGGACTTCCCGAGCGAGAACACCTTCACCCGCGCCGGGGCCGCCTTCTCGAGCATCCGCATGTACTCGTGCACCTCGGCCGAGTACGGCAGTTTGCCCGGAGCGCCGGCGATGTCGCCGAGCACGGCCTTCGGCGTCGGCACCGTCTTCGAGGCCGGCAGGTAGTCCACAAGGGGCGAGAGGAAGTACGGCTCGGTCGTGTATTCCCTGATCTTCTTCGTGTACTCCTCGTCGATCAGCTGCTTCGGATCGCGGGCGTACTTGTTCGGCTGCGCCAGCACGCCGACGCTCGACGCGGCGACCAGCGCGCACAGCACTGCGCGGCGGACAGTCAGGAAACGCTTCATCGATGCCCTCGGTCGCAGGCCGTCCGGGCCTGCATGCGCGTGAATTCCGGATGGGCCGCCGCTCGTCGGGCGGACATGACGGCGAATTCTATCAGCAGTCGGCCGCCATGCGCGGAAACGATCTTCGTGCCATGCGGTAAACGTGGGAGGCCGCCGCGCCGTATTATGATCACGGCGCATCACCTTCAGCCACACACTCGGGGTGCGGCCGTGGCGCACGACACCTGGGAATCGGCCCGGATGCGTGCCCGCCACGCGAATGCCCCTCGTTGCCCCACAAGGAGGCCGTTATCGTGGAAGACCGCTCGCCTGTCTCTCCCTCGTACCCGCAGCGGAGGCTCGTGTTCCTCGCCCTCGCAGTGGTCAGCCTGTCCGCCGGGGTGATGGCGCAACAGGCGCCCCCGACGCCGCCGGCCGGCCCAACCGCCGGCCAGAAGTACAAGAACATCCAGGTGCTGAAGGACCTTCCGGCAGCCCAGCTTCACGACACCATGGTGTTTCTCTCGGCCACGGTGGGCGGCAACTGCCAGTCCTGCCACGTGCGCGGCGCGGACGGCGAGATGGCGTTCGAGAAGGACGACAACGATCACAAGGTCACGGCGCGCAAGATGATTCCCATGACGCGCGCGATCAATGACGAGCACTTCAAGGGCGAGGAGCGCGTGACCTGCGCGACCTGTCACCAGGCCCGGCGCGAGCCGAGCCCGCTGCCGCCCGTCGCTCAGCCTCTGACGCCCGACCAACTGGCCGCGCTCCAGCCGAGGCCCGCCGCGGGTCCGGGCGGTGGACCGGGTGTCGGCGGTCCTCCCCCTGCTGGCGCGCCACAGGGGCAGCCCGCTCAGCCGCAGCGTGGCCAGGGCCCAGGCCCGGGAGCCGCTCCAGGCGGCGGCCGTGGGCCGCAGAAGCCGACGGAGACAGTGGACGAGGTCCTCGACACGTACATTAAAGCGCTGGGCGGACGCGAGGCCATCCAGAAGCTGACGACACGCACCCGCCGCGGTACGATGACCAATCGCGCCGGCCAATCTTCCTCGGTCACGATCGAGGACACCGCCGCCGGCCAGTATCGCGCGACGATCGAGGGACCACCCGCTCAGACCACGCGCGCGTGGGACGGCAAGGAGGCGTGGACGCAGAGTGGCAATCGAGTCCGCGACTACGAGGGTGTCGAGGCGGCCAACGTGAGCCTCGGAGCCGACCTGTCGCTGGCGCCGGCCATCAAGGACACGTACGCCGCGCTGACCGTCCAGGCCTACAGCCGCATTGCCGGGCACGAGGTCATTGTCGTACAGGGACGTCGCCCCGGAGGCGCCAGCGAGAGCCTGATGTTCGACCGCGCGACGGGTCTGATGGCGCGGCGACTTGTTCGCCTCAAGACACCCATGGGTGAACTGCCGGTCCAGATCGACTACGCCGACTATCGCCCGGTCAACGGCGTCCAGACGGCGTTCGAAATACACGTCGCCGACT
>JAPKZP010000078.1 GCA_026393735.1 Acidobacteriota bacterium | reverse complement strand
GGCCGATCTGGACGCGCGCGAACGACTCGAAAGCCGGCGAGTGGTCCGGCCGCTCGCGTCCCAGCCAGCCCAGCACCCACCAGAGCACCGCGTTGTAGAGCAGGATGCCGGTGCCGACGGCGCACACCGGCCCCGCCGGCACCGGCAGGCGGAGGATCAGCGTCGCGACGAGCGGCGCCACCAGCACCGTGACGCCGGCGAGCCACCGGAGGGAGATCAGCCAGCCGAGGCTGTTGACCAGTTCCTGCTCGACCAGCGAGCGCCGCCGGGAGGGAACGGCCGCTGGCGTGGGCGTCATTTCGTGAGCCATGTCATTCCCGCGTGTGGAAATGGCCTCAAGCCTTGGAGAAGCTCCAGGCGCCCGCCAGCGTGCGGACGATCGAGACCAGTTCCTCGGGCTTGACGGGCTTGTCGACGAAGCGGTCGACCGGCAGCCATTCCTTGTCGCGGTCGCGATCCGAGAAGCGGACGAACGACCCGACCGCCTCGTTCTCGGTGTTGACCGAGGTCAGCATCAGCAGCGGGATGCGCTTCGTGCGGTCGTCCTGGCGCAGCCTGCGGGCCAGGACGAACCCCTCGGTCGGCGTGTCCATCATGACGTCGAGGACGGCGACATCAACAGGGTTCGACGCCGCAACCGAGAAGCCCTGCTCGCCGTTCTCCGCGGTCAGAACCTCGAATCCCGCGCGCTCGAGCGCGAGCTTGTTGATATCCAGCAGGTCGATGTCGTCGTCGACCAGCAGCACCTTCTTTGCACCCATTGGCCTGTCTCCATCCAGGGGCGTTGCGACTATTTCGGGAAGTACCGATCGACGGCGCCTCGCACCGCGCCGAGCCACCGCTGCCGTTCGTCCGGCGTACTCACGATGACGGGCGAAAAATCCCACTTCTCGGTCCGCGCGACGCCGCACAGTCCAAAGACGACCTTGAGCCAGTGCGTGGCGAGGGGATCACCGAACAGCTCCAGCTCCTTCTCGTGGGGCGTGTTCGCCGTGGTGAATACCAGGCCTGTCGACGCCTTCAGGAGGCCGACCGGTTTGGCGCCGCCCGTGCCGTCCGGAACGAAATTGTAGGCGCGGCCGGCGCGCAGGACCCGGTCGACCCAGCCGCGCAGAATCGCCGGCGGCGCGCTCCAGTAGTTCGGGTGGATGATGATGATCCCGTCCGCAAGGCCGATCTCCTGGCAGTGCCGCTCGATCTCGGGCGGCAGCACCGCGTCCTTCGGCAGCTCGGCGGCCGTCATCACGGGATCGAAATGCTCGCGGTAGAGGTCGTGAAAGTGCACGTCGTGGCCGTTGGCCCGCAGTACATCGATCGCCGTCTGGGCGATGGCGTGGTTGAAGCTGCCGAGTGCCGGATGGCCGAGGATGATCGAGACATTCATGGTGCGCAGCCGTTGATTCCAGGGAGCGAGACGGGGCAGCGTGGCGGCGGCCTGGCTTTGCCCGGCCGGGGGATGGCACCATCATACCCGAAGGGGCGGGCGGGGTAAGATACCCCTGCCCTCGCCTGACGATTCCCTGGAGTCGCTTTCATGCCTGACACCAGCCAGACACCTGCAGCCCCGGCGACCGAGCAGAAAGACCCGGCGCAGACCCTGCATCGACACATCGGCAAGCCGCCCGCCGAGTGGACCGCGGACCACATCATCTCGTTCGTGCGCGAGCGCGGGATCCGTGTCCTGTCGCTGATGCACGTGGGCGGCGACGGCTGGCTGAAGACCCTCGACTTCGTGCCGCGCGACGCGGTGCATCTCAGAGATGTGCTGACCGGCGGCGAGCGGGCCGATGGATCCAGTCTGTTCGGCGACCTCGGCATCCCGGTCGGCGCGTCCGACATTGTCATGCGGCCGAGGCTGTCGAGCGCGTTCGTGGATCCGTTCGCGCCGGAGCCGACGCTCGCGGTGCTCTGCAGTCACTTCAACCGGCAGGGCGCGCCGCTGGCGGAGTCGCCGGACACCCTGGTGCGGGCGGCTCATGCCCGATTGATGAGGGAGACCGGCGTCGAGCTGCACGCCCTGGGCGAGATCGAGTACTTCCTCGGCACGCGCGTGGGCGACGCCGAGGCGTACGGCGCCAATGAGCGCGGTTACCACGCCAGTTCGCCGTTCGTGTTCGGCGAAGCCCTGCGGCGCAAGGCGCTGGTGCATCTCGCGGAGATGGGCGTGCCGGTGAAGTACGGCCACGCGGAGGTGGGGTACGTCGAGGCCGACGCGGCCGACTCGCGCGTGTGGGAGCAGCACGAAATCGAGTTGTGGCTGCGCCCGCTGCCCGAGGCCGCGGACGCCGTCGTGCTCACGCAGTGGGTGCTCCGGAACCTTGCCCAGCGGGCCGGCATGTTGTGCAGCTTCGCGCCGATGGCCCGCAAAGGCCACGCCGGCAGCGGCCTGCACTTCCACTTTGCGCCGCGCGCCGGCGAAGAGTACGTGCCGCATACCGCCGCCGACGGCACGCTGACGCCGCAGGCCAAGTGGCTCATCGGCGGCCTGGTGGAGCACGGCGCGGCCCTGATGGCGTTCGGGAACCGCAGCCGGGATTCCTTCGTCCGGCTCAGTCAGGGCAAGGAAGCCCCGAGCAACGTGACCTGGGGCCGCTACAACCGCAAAGCGCTGGTCCGCATCCCGATCATCCCGACCGACGAGCATGGCCGGGCCACGGCACCCGGCACGATCGAGTTCCGGCTGCCAGACGGGTCGGCCCATCCGCACCTGCTCCTCGCCGGCATCGCCCAGGCGTTTGTTGCGGGACACGGCATGACCGACGTGGACGTCAGGCTCGAGCGGACGGCGGTGACGGCGCAGGGACACGTGACGGCCGACAACCGCGTGCCGTTGACGTTCATCGAGATCGCGGACGCGCTGACGGCGTGCCGGGGCGTGCTCGAAGCGGGCGGCGTGTTCTCCGCAAACATGCTGGATCGGGTTACGACGCTGCTTCGGGCGTAGGCGCGACGGACAGTGCACGGTAGGTAACACACAGGAGCCAGAAGAGACGCATGCCGACACGCACGCAACGGGTGATCGCCGCGGCCGTGGCCGCGCTCGCACTGGCCTCGTCGGCTCCTGCCGGCGCGCAGGGCTTCGAGGTGAAGACGCACACGCTCAAGAACGGGATGAAGATCTTGGTCCAGGAGGACCACTCGATCCCGACCGTGGCGCTCTACATCTTCTACCGGATCGGGTCGCGCAACGAGAGGCCCGGCATCACGGGCATCTCGCACTTCTTCGAGCACATGATGTTCAACGGCGCGAAGAAGTACGGCCCCGGCGAGTTCGACCGCACGATGGAAGCCAACGGCGGATCGAACAACGCCTACACCAGCCAGAATGTCACGGTGTACCAGGACTGGTTCCCGCGCTCGGCCCTCGAGCTCATCTTCGACCTCGAAGCCGACCGCATCCGGAATCTCTCCTTCGACCCAGCGGTTGTGGAGTCCGAGCGGGGTGTGATCGCGTCTGAACGCCGCACGAGCGTGGACGGTGACAACTTCGGCGTGCTCGACGAGCAGATGTGGGCCGCGGCCTACACGGCTCACCCGTACCAGTGGCCCGTCCTCGGCTGGATGAGCGACATCGAAGCCTGGACCATGGCCGATCTCGTGCGCCATTTCAAGACGGGTTATTCGCCGTCGAACGCCACGATGGTCGTAACCGGGGATGTGACGCTGGACGAAATCGTCAAGCTGACTCAGAAGTACATCGAGCCGATCCCGTCCAATCCGGCGCCGCCGAAGGTCGTGACGCAGGAACCCGGGCAACTGGGCGAGCGCCGGGTGGTCGTCAGCAAGTTCGCGCAGTTGCCCATCGTGATGATGGCGTATCACGTCCCGCAGACGTCGCACCCGGACTACTACCCGCTGCAGGCGCTGGAGACGATCCTGTTCTCGGGACAGAGTTCGAGAATGTACAGGCGGCTGGTGGACAAGGATCAGCTCGCGCAATCACGGCGCGGCCGAAGGCAGGAATCGATCCGGCCGCTGTCGAAAAGGCCGTCTACGAGGAAATCGAGAAGGTCAAGACCGACGCCGTGACCGACGAAGACCTGGAGAAGGCGAAGAACATCCTGCTGTCAGGTTTCTACCGCGAGATTCGGACCATCAGCGGACGCGCCGACGCGATTGGGACCTACGAGGTGTTCTTCGGCGACTACGCGAAGCTCTTCAGGGCCGCCGACGACTTCGCAAAAGTGACCAGGGCAGACGTGCAGCGCGTCGCGAGGCAGTACTTCACGGCCAGCAATCGCACCGTCGCCACACTCGTCCCCGACGCGGCGCCCGCGTCGGACAAGAAGTAGGAGGCTGACATGACACGAGCCGTCCGCATCGCCTGCAGCCTCCTCGTGGTGTTCGCGCTCGCCACCCCGGCGCTGGCGCAACCCGGCAGCCTCAAGTTGCCGCCCTACAAGAAAGTCGTTCTGGCGAACGGGCTGACGCTTCTGCTGATGGAACAGCACGAGGTGCCGATCGTGTCGTTCAGCATGCTCGTCCGGGCGGGGTCGGTCGGCGATCCGGCCGGCAAGGAAGGCCTGGCGTCGCTCACGGCCGCGCTGCTGCGCAAGGGCACAAAGGCCCGCTCCGCCGATCAGTTCTCAGCCGACCTCGATTTCATCGGCGGGTCGTTCGGCGCGGGCGCGGACGTCGATGCGACGACGGTCGAGGCCGAGTTCATGAAGAAGGACCTGGCGAAAGGGCTCGGCCTGCTGTCCGACGCCGTGCTCCGGCCGGCGTTCCCGGCCGATGAAGTCACGAAGCTCGTGGCGCAGCGCGTGGACGGCATCAAGTCCGCCAAGGACCGGGCGCAGGGCGTCATCTCGTCGTACTTCAATGCGTACCTCTACGGGACACACCCGTACGGCCGGCCGACCGGCGGCGACGAGCAGTCGCTTCCGCCGATTACGCGTGACGACCTGGTGGCGTTCTACGACAGGATCTACACGCCCGGGGGCACGGTTCTGGCGGCCGTCGGCGACT
>JAPKZP010000135.1 GCA_026393735.1 Acidobacteriota bacterium | reverse complement strand
GGCAGTTCGCCCACCTCGTCGAGGAAGATGGTCGAGCCATCCGCCAGCTCGAATCGGCCGACCTGTCGCGTCAGCGCCCCGGTGAACGCGCCCTTCTCGCGGCCGAAGAGCTCGCTTTCGACCAGCCCCGACGGCAGCGCGGCGCAGTTGACCTTCACCATCACGCTGCGCCCGCGAGGGCTGAGCTGATGGATGGCCTGGGCAATGAGCTCCTTGCCCGTGCCGGTCTCTCCGCGGATGAGCACCGAGGAATCCGTCGGCGCGACCTGCTCCACCTGGCGCAGGACCGCCCGGATGGCCGCGCTTCTCCAGGTCACCTCGCCGTGCGTGTGAACAATCTGGATCTCGGCCTTCAGGTAGTCGCGCTCCGCCTGCAGCTTGTCCTTCAACCGCTCGATCTCGGCGAACGACTTGCGGAGCGCCTCGTCGGCCTGCTTGCGCGCCGAGATGTCGCGCATGACGCCGAACGTCCTGACCGCACGTCCGCCGGCTTCGCGCACGGAGACGAGGGCCGCGTGGTGAATCCAGACGACTCCGCGGACGGGATTCAGGAATCGGTATTCGACGTAGAGCCGCTCCAGCTTTCCGTCGTGCAGTTGTTGACGCTGGTCCATGACGAACTGGCGGTCGTCAGGATGCACATGCTGGAGCCAGAACTCCAGGGCCAGAAGGCCCGTGTCGTGATCCGGGGGAATCCCGCAGATTTCGCGGAGCCGATCGTCGACGTAGATCACGCCCGTGTCGAAATCAACTTCGTAGAAGGCGAGGCCGGCCAGGTCCGCACCGGCTTGCAACCGGGTCGCGGTCGCGTGCCGGCTCAGTTCCTGGCGCTTCCTCACGAGCGAATGGGCGAAGAGCTGCGCGACCAGTTGCAGGCAACTCACCTGCGCGTCCGACCAGTCGCGCTCCGACTGCAGCGTGTTGAAGCCCAGGGCGCCAAGGGGCGCTTCACCTCCCACCGCGAGCGGTAGGCACAGGTTCGACCGAACGCCCAGGCGGCGGCAGCTCTCCTGATCGACGGTGGCCTCCGCCGGAAACTCCTCCAGCGACGACACGGCAACGGTACGCCCGGCCAGCATCTGGTCCCGGTACCAGGGAAACTGCTCCTCCCGCAGCGGCTCGACGGCCGCCAGGCCTTCAAAAGCGGCGAAGCGATGGGTCGGCGCGATGACACCCGGGTTTGCAGAGGACCACTGCCACAGCACCGCCAGGTCGATCTCGAGCAACCCGCAGACCCTGCGCAGCGCGTCTTCGATCTCGCGGTCCACCTCGCCGGGTGCCAGGTTGATGAACTTGGAAGACAGCTCCGCGAGCAGCGTCACGAACCGCAGGCGCGTGTCGCGATCCAGGTTGAAGTCGCCGCCGTCGCGATTCATGGGGCCATTATCCCTTGTACCCATCTGTCGATGCAGGTCCGTGGCGTCCTGTTGCCACCCATCAGAAGCGGAAGTTCGTCCCGAGCTGGATCTGGCTCGAGAACCCCTGCTTCCCGTCCTTGTTGATCCGGTTGCCGAAGAGGTACTCCGCGACCAGGTCGAGCCTGCGGACCGGCGAATACGTGAGGTTGAACGAGCCGCGATTGGTCTGCTTGAGCGCATCGCCGGGCTGAATCTCGAGGTTGTCTACAATCACCGTCCCATAGGTAAACGTCGAACGCCACCGCGCGTTCCATCTCGCCTCGTAGCCCAGGTACCACGCGAAGACCGGCAGCGCTTCGATCCTGTCGTTGGCGGTGTCGTAGACGGCGTCCTGCCCGCCGAGTGTCCCGAGGTCCGTGATGTAGCGGCCGATGCCGTCGCCGGCGTAGAACGAGAACATGACCTGGCCCTTGTCGGGCTGCCAGCGGGAGCCAAGCCGGCCGCTCAATCCGACGCCGAACCCGCCGGTGGAGCGCGTGGTGTTCGGCTGGTCCAGCGGCTCCCCGCGGATCTGGCGGACGAGGAACGCCAGACTCACGTGTGAGCCCTTCGGGAACTTGCCGAGGCCGAGGCCGAGAAGTCCCTTCGAGCCTTCCGCCGGCCGCCAGCGGACGCGGAAGACGAGATCAGGGACCTGGCTCACGCCCTTGGCGTTCGTGATGTCGGGTGCCGGGTTCTCGAGGGCTGCGGCAAGGTCGATGCTCCCCGTGACCGTGCGCGTGTAGCGAACCTGCGTCTGCCGAAACAGCGCAATCGCGTTCAGGCCTTCGAAGTCGATCCCATCCGGCTCCGCGTCCGGATCCGCAAAAGTGGACCACGTCTGGCCGAGCAGCAGGCCCTTCCACTGGCCGTATGCGTGGCGCAGGCGGAAGGCCCGGCTCGTCCCCGACGCGAAGTCGCCCTCGATGAAGGCCCGCATCGCCCCCATGTCGGTCGGCGTACGGACGTCCAGGTTGAAGCGGCTGGGCACGGCCGTCATGACGAATCGCGACTCCTTGCCGGCCTCCGGGCTGCCAGCCACCGGAATCGAGGAGGTTACGAAACGATCTTCGGTGCCGAGCGGGCCGAGCGAGCCGACGGCCGTCGTGCGCACGAGGCCGGCGACCCTCAGGGCGGCGTCGGTGCCGGGCACGGAGATCGATCCAGGGAAACTCCCGGCCGATACGACGTCGGTCGGCAGGTCCGGGATCTGATGGACAGCCTGCTCGATTTTGGCCAGCCGGGCCTCGACGGCCTCATCGACCGAGGGCGCCGGGGGGAGGTTGGCCATCGTCTCCAGACGGTTGTGTGAGGAAAGCGAGAGTTGCTGCGTCTCGTCGAGCTTCTTGCGAAGTTCCTCGATTTCGCGCCGCTGGGCCTCAATCGCCTGTTTCTGCTCCTCGAGGGCCCGCCCCTGAGCCTCGACGAGCTTCGCAAGATCGGCGATGGTGGGACCCTGCGGGTCGGCCGCCTGGGCTGGCGGGGACGCTGGCGGGGACGCTGGCGGGGAGTGCGCAGCCGGTGGCTGCGACGTCGACTGGGCCGCGAGCGGCACGGCCGTCAGGCAGAGCATCGCGACCAGAGCGGCCGACAGGAGCCGACGCCCTGGCTGGCGCCGATGCCGGAAGCAGGCGCGGGTCATTGATGGCTCCTTGCTCGAGACGCTCCTACTTCTTGACCTTCGGTGGATAGTCCTTCAGGAGCTTTGCCATGCCCTTGTCCAGGTTCTTCTGGCGTTTCTCGGGGCTAGCTTTCATGTCGAGTTGCTTCGAGGCCAGGCCCCGCCACACCAACTGCTTGGTCGCCACGTCGTAGAAGTCGATCGCCAGGGCGCCAATGTAAATCGTGGCGGACGTCGCTGTCGTCGTTCCGCCGCCGTACCCGCCGTAGTAGCGCCCGCCCCAGCCAGGTCCGGCGGCGTAGCCGGTGCTCCACGACGTGACTTCCTTCTCCTTGGTCACGCCGGCCTGGTAGACCACGTAGAGGTCGGCCTGTTCGCCGTCGCTCTTGGCCAGCCCCTTCGTCGCGAGCTGCTTGTCGATGGCGTCCGTGATCTGCTTGGCGACCAACGCGTCGGGCTGCTCCGCCTCCTTGTTGGTCATCCACTTGTAGGTCTTGTACTTCGTGAAGTCGGCCTTCTGGTCGAAGTTGTACGAGACATCCTGCGCGGATGCCACTGCCGCCAGCAGCATGAAGGCGGCCGCGAATGCGAGTCGTTTGCTCATCGATACCATCCAGAATTGCGTTCACCTCTGTTGACCTTGTCACCCGCCTCAGACATCCGAGAACTGGACGACGACCTTGATGTCCTCGGGCGTTCTCTGCAGGGCCTGCGTGAAGTTCTCGGGCTTCTCGCGGCGCGTGATCAGGCGGCTCAACCACGAGCGGTCTGCCTGGCCAAGCGCCTGGGCCGCCTTGTACCAGTGCCGCTTGTTGGCGTTGACGCTGCCCACCAGCACGTTGTTCTTCAGCACCACCTTTGCCGCCACGTCGGCCACGGCATAGCCGGAGAGCCCGCCCCCGCCCACTCCCGTCAGGCAGAGGATCCCGCCGGCCCCGATCTTCTGGATCGAGTCCGCGATTACCGAGCCGACGCCCGTGCACTCGACGATGGCGTCCGGCTCGAATCCGATGTCCATGACGCTCCCGGAGTGATAGGTCGCGCCAAGATCGCGCACGAGATCCGGCTTCAGCCCGGTCTCCATGCGATCGAGGACGTGCACGTCCTTCCCGAACAGGCGCGCTCCGCACGCCGCCAGGAGGCCGATCGGACCCGCGCCCGTCACGAGGATCGTCTTCGCGTCCCAGAACGAACGCTGACCGACGAAGACGATCTGCTCGAGCGCTTTTGCGATCACGGTCATCGGCTCGAGCAGCACGCCGAGCAGCCCCAGAGTCGGGTCCACCTTGACCGCGTACTCGGGCTCGATGCGCCAGCGTTCGGACATGAAGCCGTGGATCTCCTTGATCCCCCGCTCGGTGTACTGTCCGTTCCGGCACATGTCCCATTCCCCGACGGCGCAGTTGGGGCAGGGCACGGCGTCGGGGCGCCGGACGATGCCGACGACGAGGTCGCCCTTCTTCAGTCCCGCGCTCGAGCCCGGGTCCAGGACCCGGCCGAGCGATTCGTGGCCGAGCACCAGGCGCGTGTGGCCGGGAGGAGCCCAGCCGTACTTGCCCTCCGCAATCTCGGCGTCTGTCCCGCAGACGCCGACGGCGATGGCTTCGACGAGTACCGATCCCTCGCGGGGGTCGGGCTCCGGAATGTCTTCGAGCCTGGCGGTGCCGGGCCTTCCGGGCTCAACCGTGATCGCTCTCATGAGTTGATCTCCTGCTCGCCGCCCACCTGCTCGCGGACCAGCCGGGCATCGAGCGTCTCCTTCGGGGTTTCCAGTGCGTCCTGGGCGGTCACGCGTCCGAACACATCCATGAGGCGCGCAACCAGGCCCGTCCAGCCCGTCTGGTGGCTGGCCCCGAGGCCGGCCCCGATGTCGCCGTGGAAGTACTCGTAGAACAGAACGAGGTCGCGCCAGTGCGGGTCGTCCTGGAACTTCGCGCATCCGCCGTGGACCGGGCGGCGGCCGCTGGCATCGCGCAGGAACATGCTCGAGAGACGCCGGGAGATCTCCTTCGCGACCTCGAACAGGGTCATGCGGTGTCCGGAACCGGTCGGGCACTCCACCGTGAAGTCGTCGCCGTAGAAGGCGTAGAGATTCAGAAGGCCCCGGACGATCAACCCGTTGACCGGCATCCAGATCGGCCCGCGCCAGTTCGAGTTCCCCCCGAACATCCCGGTGTTGGACTCGGCCGGGAGGTACTGGACCCGATGCTCCTGGCCGCCCGCCTGGAAGACGAACGGGTGCTCGAGGTGGTGGCGCGAGAGCGAGCGGATGCCGTAGGGAGAGAGAAATTCGTTCTCGTCGAGCAGGTAGGCGAGGATGCGCTCGAGCTTCGGCCGGGTAAGGGGCGAGAGGCACCGGCGCCCGGCGTGGCCGATGAACCCCTCAATGGTCGGAGCCACATGGGCGAGCACCTCCGGATAGCGTTTCCGGAAGAGCGCGATCAGTTCCATCAGCTTCGGGTGGCGCGTGACGATGTCCGCCTCGAAGACCGTGCTCGCGCACAGGGGCAGCAGCCCGACCATCGAGCGGACCTTCAGCCGGAACGCGTCCCCGCCAGGCAGCCGAAGGACGTCGTAGTAGAAGCCGTCCTGGTCGTCCCACATGTCGTCCGGGTGATCGCCCGCCTTGTCCATGGCGTAGGAGATCCAGATGAAGGTCTCGAGGAACTTGAAGGCGACCTCCTCGTAGGCCGGGTCGTGGTCGGCCAGAATGAGGGCCATCTCCAGCATGTTCTGGCTGTAGAAGGCCATCCAGGCCGTGCCGTCCGCCTGCTCGAGCGACCCGCCCGTGGGGAGCGGGGCGCTGCGGTCGAAGACGCCGATGTTGTCGAGGCCGAGGAACCCGCCGGCGAAGACGTTCTTTCCCTGCGGGTCCTTCCGGTTGACCCATCAGTTGAAGTTGAGCATCAGGCCCTGGAACGAGCGCGTCAGGAACGTGAGGTCCTCCCGGCCCAGGTTCTTCTCGAACTTGTAGAGGAACAGCGTGGCCCAGGCGTGGACCGGGGGGTTCACATCGCTGAAGTTCCACTCGTAGGCCGGCATCTGCCCGTTGGGGTGGCTGTAGAGGCCGCGGAGCATCAGCAGGAGCTGCTCCTTGGCGAAGTCAAAGTCCACCAGCGACAGCGAGATCGTGTGGAACGCCAGGTCCCAGGCCGCGTACCAGGGGTACTCCCACTTGTCGGGCATGGAAATGACGTCGCCGTTCAGCATGTGGAACCACTCGGCGTTCCGGACGCCTCCGCGGGCCGATCCGCCGACGAGCGGATGCGCCTGGTGCTCCTTCAGCCATCGGTCCAGATCGAAGTAGTAGAACTGCTTCGTCCAGAGCATCCCCGCCAGGGCCTGGCGGTGGACCAGGCGCTGGTCCTCGCCAAGCGAGTGAGGCGTGATCCGGTCGTAGAACTCGTCGGCGTCGAGCTGGCGCTGCCGCACCGCCTCGTCGAACGGCGCGCCGAACGTCCCGGCCGCCTCGCCTTTCACCAGGCGGAGATCGACGACCTGGCAGCCGCCAGCCGGCACGTCGAGCACATAGCGCGCCGCGGCCTTCGTCCCGGTCTTCGCGGGGTTCACCGCGTCACGCTCCCCGGCGATGACGAACCGGTGGAACGCGTCCTTCACGTACGGCGTCGGGTTCGGCTGGCCCCAGAGCCTCCGGGCGTTCGTCTCGTTCTCCGTGAACACGAGCTCCGGAGCGCCGCTGCACGAAAGCGTGTAGTCGCCCAGCTCGGGATGACTGGCCGAGATCGCCCCGTCTCCTTCGCGAAGGACCGGCTTCTCTCCCTCGGCGCCCCACGACCAGGTGTTGCGGAACCACAGCGTGG
>JAPKZP010000182.1 GCA_026393735.1 Acidobacteriota bacterium | reverse complement strand
GGAACTGCACCTGACCCTGACTACTGGCCCGAAAGACCGGATGGCCCCCGAACTACGGAATCATCAACCGGACCGGGATGGTTAGAACTGCACACCGATCGTCAGCGGGAAGAACTTGCCGGTCGCGGTCTGGCGTCCCGTCGGCGTGTCGAACGACGGGCCCGTGATGTAGTGGTAGCGGGCTTCGACGAAGAACGCGCCGGCGGTGAAGCCGGCTCCCACGTTGACGCCGAAATCGGTGGTCGACCGCGATCCCACGACACGATCGACAGGCACCGGCTGCGGGTAGCACACCAGCCACCACGGATCGCACACGGTGATCATGCCCGTCGCCGGGGTCGTCAAGGTGACGGACCGCCGGTAGATTCCCACGCCACCCACCAGGTACACCCGCACGGGTCCTGGCGGCGCCTGGAACATGAACGCCGCCGAACCGAATTGGAGCCGCGGCTTCACATCGATAGGCGAGGTCATGACGGATATCGGGATGTCCTTGGCGCCGAGCGCGGCGAACATGTAGTCGAACTTCAAGCCGGCCTGTTCGTTGAGCTTCCACACGACGCCCACGTCCGCGCCAGCGCCGATCGAAAAGCGGTCGGCGCTGCCGGACAGCGGCGCCACGATCGCGCCCCCGACGGTGACCTGCACCGGACGGTCCTGCGCCTGGACGGAGACGGCGGTCAGCAGGATCGCTCACAGCGCCACGGCCGTTGATCGCATATGCTGCCCTCGTTCTTCCGGAATCCGATCGTCAGTCTACACCAGCGCCCGAGCCGGGTAGAATGAGCCCCATCACGGATCACGATTCCTTCCTCTTTGCGATATCCTGAGCACGCAATCCGGACATCGAGCCATGCCGACGATCAAGCACGACCTCCCTGCCTTCTCAGCCGCAGACGCGGTCGCGACCGCGAGCGGCCTGTATGGTCTCGACGGCTCGGCTGAGCCTCTGCCGAGCGAGCGCGATCAGAACTTCCTGCTGACCTCGTCTGCGGGCGATCGGTTCGTGCTGAAGATCTCGAACGCGGCCGAGGATCCGCGCGTGATCGATCTGCAAAACGAAGCCCTGGTGCGCCTGGCGGCCTCTCCCGGACTCGCGCTGCCGCACGTTCGGCCAACGCGCTACGGCACGCTCATGGGAAGCCTGCGCGACGGCCAGGGTGTGGCGCATCAGGTGCGGTTGCTCACGTGGATTCCGGGCGTGGTCCTCGCCGCCGCGCGCCCGCACACGCCGGAGTTGCTGAAGAGCCTGGGCACCCTGCTCGGCGCGGTCGACCGTTCGCTCGCGGACTTCGAGCACGAGGCGGCCGATCGGGATCTCAAGTGGGACCCGCGCAAGGCCGGCTGGATTCGTGAGTACTTCGCGTACGTGGCAGCGCCTGCGGAGCGGACCCGGGTGGAACGGCTCTTCGCGTGGGCCGACGGCGAACTCGGCCGCCTCGGGCCGTCGCTTTGCACGAGCGTCATCTACAACGACGCGAACGACTACAACGTCCTCGTGAACGGCACGGATCCGTACGACCGCCGGGTCGTGTCCGTGATCGACTTCGGCGACATGCTGCGCACGTGGACAACGAACGAGGTCGCGGTCGCGGCTGCGTACGCGATGCTCCACAAGCCCGATCCGCTGCGTGCGGCGGCCGCCATCCTGGAGGGATACCACGCCGTCTCGCCGCTCGACGCCGTGGAGGTCGAGGCGGTCTTCCCGCTCATCTGTTCGCGTCTCTGCGTCAGTGTCGTCAACGCGGCGTACCAGCGTCACGTGGAACCCGGGAACGACTACCTGACGATCAGCGAGCGACCGGCATGGGATCTGCTCGCGAGGCTGGCCGACATCCATCCGCGCCTGGCGCACTATACGTTCCGGGCCGCCTGCGGGCTCGAGCCCTGTCCGGCGACGACGGCGGTGACGGACTGGCTCCGGGCGTCGGCATCCGAGATCGGACCGCTCCTCAATCCCGATCCCCGGACGGCGCCGCGCGTCGTGTTCGACTTGAGCGTCGGCAGCGCCGAGGCCGGCACGCCGGCGATCTGGGCAGACGAGGATCGATTCTCCCGTCACCTGGCCGCCCGCATGCGGGACGCGC
>JAPKZP010000778.1 GCA_026393735.1 Acidobacteriota bacterium | reverse complement strand
GTGGCCACGCCGTGCTGGCCTGCACCGGTTTCGGCGACCGTGCGCGTCTTGCCCATGCGGGCCGCAAGAAGCGCCTGCCCGAGGGCGTTGTTGATCTTGTGGGCGCCCGTGTGCGTCAGGTCCTCCCGCTTCAGGACGATCCGGGCGCCACCGTGTGCTTTGGAGAGGCGCCTCGCGTCGTAGAGCGGCGTGGGCCGGCCCGCATACGTGGTCAGCAGGCGTCGCAGTTCATTGCGGAACACCGGATCGACACGGGCGTCCGCGTACGCCCGTTCCAGGTCCGCCAGCGGCGCCATCAGCGTCTCGGGGACGAAGCGGCCGCCGAAATCGCCGCAGTATCCCCGCGCATCCGGATCGCGCGCGCCGAACGATGGATCCACGCTTGGCCGTGGCGGAGTCATGATGCCTTCTTCGCGTCAGCGCGGGCGACGCCTTTGAAAAACGCGCAGAGACGCGCAGGATCCTTGACGCCGGGCTCGCGCTCCACACCCGACGACACGTCCACGCCATAGGGGCGGACCGCCGCAATCGCCGCCTCGATGTTCTCCGGCCGCAGCCCGCCGGCGAGCACGACCGGCCGCACTCGTGCCGCAGCAAAAGCCAGCGCCCAGTCGATCGCCGTCCCTGTTCCACCGCGGCGCCGCGGATCGGAGGCATCGAGCAGCGGCAGCACAGAAGGCGGCCACCAGGCGATCGAGCCGGGCTCGAACGCGGCGTCGACGCCGACGGCTTTCAGGCACCACCCCGTGACGCCGACGCAGACCTCCATCGGCTCATCACCGTGCAGCTGCACGCCCGTCAGGCCGACCTCCCCGGCGATCGCACGGATCTCGTCGAGCGGCTGGTTCACGAACACGCCAATCCTCGCGACGAACGGCGGCAGCGCGTGCGCAATGGCCGCCGCATCCGACGGGCGGATCGCGCGGGAACTCGGCGGCCAGAACACAAACCCGATCGCGTCGGCGCCCAACTCGGCCGCGAGCCTCGCGTCTTCATTACGGGTGATGCCACACACCTTCACGCGGGTTCGCATCAGGCACCCTCCGTCTGCTCGCTTCGCGCGTCCGTCCCTCTGCCGGAAAGCTCCCCCAGCATCGCCGCGGGATTGGCCGCCGTCATCAGACGCTCGCCGACGAGGAACGCGCGGAACCCTGCCGCGCGATCGCGGCTGTTGATGCCGACCACCCGGGCGCCGGACTGCACGGCCCTCTCGAGCTCGTCGGCTGAATGCACTTCGACGATGGTCGCCAGCCCGAGCTCGTCGGCGCGGGCGGCGAGCGCGTTCAGCGCCGGCTGCGTAAGCGCTGCGGCGATGAGGAGCACGGCGTCCGCCCCTGCAGCCCTCGCTTCGACGAGCTGGTAGTCGTCGACGATGAAGTCCTTGCGCAGCACGGGCAGGTCCACGGCGCTCCGCACAGCTTCAAGGTGCGCCAGCGATCCGTCGAAGAACATCGGCTCCGTCAGCACCGAGATCGCCGCAGCCCCGCCCTGCTCGTACGCCCGGGCGATCGCCGCCGGGCGGTAGTTGCGCGAGAGGACGCCACGCGCCGGCGATCGCCGCTTGCACTCCGCGAGGATATTCACGGCGTCGGGTCGCGACAGCGCGGCACGAAACCGCGCGGCGCGTGGTTCGCGCCCATCCGCCAGCTTCCACAGCGCCGAAAGCGGTACCCGTGATCGGCGCTCAGCCACCACTGTTCTCGTTCCGGCCACGATCGCCGCGAGCAGACCCGCGGGGCGGCGCGCATCCGTCATGTCGTCGCCTCCGTCGCCCCGGCATCGGCCGCCCTGGCCGACAGGCGTACCAGCGCGTCCAGCGCAGTCGCGGCAGCACCGGCATCGATGGCGTCCGCCGCCACCCTGATTCCTTCGCGCACGTGGGCCGCGCGCCCCGCGAGGAACAGGACGGCCGCCGCGTTGAGCACGACGATGTCGCGCGCGGGGCCGTGTTCCCCAGCGACGACGCCCCTGATGATCGCCGC
>JAPKZP010000181.1 GCA_026393735.1 Acidobacteriota bacterium | reverse complement strand
GACCGTCGAGGTGAGGGCCGAGCTGCCGGTGCTGGACCTGAGTTCCGCGCGCATGGGCGTCAACGTCTCGCCGCGAGAGGTGCAGGACCTTCCGATCAACGGCCGCCAGATGTCGCAGCTGCTCCTCCAGGCACCTGGCTCGATGAACTCCGGGACCGGCACCTGGCAGGACATCCGGTTCAGCGGCCGTGCGGTCGAACAGAACGTCATCCGCTACGACGGCGTTGAAGGATCGGCCATCATCGACTCGGCGCCGGGCAACCTGAACGGCGAAATCCCAACACCGTTCAAACTCCAGGCCAGCCTCGAAAACGTGCAGGAATTCCGGGTCGAGTCGAACAGCTTCCCGGCGGAATACGGCACGGGCACCGGAGGCCAGGTCAACGTGGTCACCAAGTCGGGTTCGAATGCGTTCCACGGTGCGATGTTCGAGTACTACCGCAACGACAGGCTGGACGCGCCGAACTACTTCGACAAGGTGGGCAGTTTGCCGAAATCGCCGCTTTCGCAGCACCAGTTCGGCGGATCGATCGGCGGCCCGATCGCCACTAACAAGGCGTTCTTCTTCGGCAGCGTCGAGGCCTACCGCCTTGATGCCGGCCTGAACTTCGTCGAGGCGGTGCCGAGCGATGCGGCGTGGGCCCGCGCGGTCCCGGCAGTGGCCGCCCTACGCCCCGCGTTCCTGTCGGCGAACGCGAAGATTCTCGCGGGCAAGTCCACCAACCAGGATTTCGACATCGCGCAACTGCAAGGGATGCAGGAGGTGCGCGAGACGGCGTACAGCGCCCGGGTCGACTACCGGGTTGGCAACACCTGGTCGACCTACGTGCGGGCGTTCCACGACCAGGGCCGCAACATCCAGCCCGAGGGCGTGACCGGACGCCAGGTGAAGATCACGGACAACCCGACGAACGTCGTGTGGAACCTGCAGGGTGTCCTGGGCACGTCGACGGTCAACGACTTCAAGGTCGGCTACAACTCGGCGCCCACCCGCATCAACGGCATCGCTCCGACGGTGACAGGCGTGGATCTCTCCAACCTCGTCATCAACCTGAGCGGTTCGGTCGCTAACACCGGCATCGCGGGCCAGGGCGCGTCCTCCGGCATTGCGGTCCCGGGCGGCCTCGTCCGCGCGAACAGCGCCACGAACGGCCGGGCCCAGCCGTACGACCCGTACTCGCTCTCGGTGATCGACTCCATGAGCTGGGTGCGAGCGGCCCACGCGGTCAAGGTGGGCGGCGAGTTCCGCATGATCCGGATGAAGACGGACCGACTTGGCGGCACGACGTATGCTTTCTCAAACCTCACGGCGTTCCTCGCGAACACCGCGTCGACGATTCAGTACCTCGGCGACGTCAGTGAGCCCAGCGTGTTCAACGACGGCCTGGCGGGCGAACGCAACACGGATCAGAAGTACTACGTGCTCTTCGCGCAGGACGAGTGGCGGCTGGGCCGGAACCTGACATTCAACTACGGCCTGCGCTACGACTACTACTCACCCCTGCGCGAGACCAGGAACGGCATCGTCAAGTTCAACATCGACACGGGCGCCATCGACCCGAACACGACTCCGCTCTACACGTCGCAGAAGGACAGCGT
>JAPKZP010000405.1 GCA_026393735.1 Acidobacteriota bacterium | reverse complement strand
GCGGGACGATCGTATTCAGCTGGGAGCGCGATCTCTGGACGGTGCCCGCGACGGGCGGCGTCGCGACGCGGATCACCACCCACCCCGGGATGGAGACCGCCGCGAAGCTCTCACCAGACGGCCGGCAGATCGCGTTCCAGGGCCAGTACGACGGCGCCGCGGCGATCTACGTGATGCCTACTGCGGGTGGCGTCCCGAAGCGCGTGACGTTCATGGGCGCCGGCGCCCAGACGATCGGCTGGACGCCAGACGGCCTCAAGATCGTGTTCCGCTCGTCGCACGAGAACACGTTCCGGCCGATCACGAAGCTCTACACCGTGACGCCGGACGGCGCCCTGCCCGAGCAGATGCCGATGGAACGCGGCATCCTCTGCTCGTTCTCGCCGGACGGGTCCAAGCTCGTCTACAACCGGCGCGGCAACGAGGAGTACTACTGGAAGCGCTACAAGGGCGGCCAGTACACCGACATCTGGCTGTATGACGCCAAGGCAGGCAGTTACGCGCCGTTGACCGACTACGTCGGCAAGAACGCCTACCCGATGTGGATCGGCAACAAGGTGTACTTCGTCTCCGACCGGGGAAAGAGCGGCATCGCCAACCTCTACACGTACGACTTCGCGACGAAGAAGGTCGAACAGGTGACCGACTTCGCGGACTTCGACGTGCAGATGCCGGACACCGACGGCCAGACCATCGTGTTCCTGCAGGCGGGCTGGCTGTACGCACTGGACACCGCGACCAACAAGACGCGGAGAATCCCGGTGGACGTGCCCAGCGACCGGTGGGAACTCGCTGATCGCACGATCAACCCCCGCGACTACATCCACGCGATGACCGTCTCGAACGACGGCAGGATCGCGGTCTTCGAGGCCCGGGGCGACATCTATGCCGTCGCGACCGACGACAGCCGCCCGCCGCTCAACCTGACGAACACGCCCGGCACCCGCGAGCGGTTCCCGCAACTCTCGTCGCCGGACGGATCGAAGATCCTGTTCGGCAACAAGGACTTCTCGCTGTTCATCCTCGACATCGCCACGAAGGCGCTCACCAAGTTCGCCTCGTCCAACCAGATGAAGAACGACGAGTTCTTCTGGGAGGTCAGCGACTACTCGTGGTCGCCCGACGGCAAGTGGGTCACGTACTCCTTCGTCGAGTTCAATCGGAACAACAAGGTCTTCCTCTACAGCCTGGAGCAGAACAAGAACTTCCCGCTGACCGACGGGTTCTACGACAGCATGAACCCGACGTTCGACGCGAACGGTGAGTACGTCTATTTCCTGTCCTACCGCGACTTCACGGCCCGGATGGACATCTTCGAGGACAACCACGTCATCCTGCACCCCGTCCAGGTGATGGCGGTCCAGTTGAAGGCCGGCCAGGCGCCGCCCTTCGACAAGGGCGCGAAGAAGCCGGAGGCCGGGCCATTCCGGATCGACCTCGCGGGCATCGAGACACGCGTGTTCCCGCTCCCGGTGCCGGCCGGCAACTACTTCTTTCTCAAGGCTGGCAAGGGCAACGTCACCTTCGCGTCAACGGACTTCTTCGGCGAAAGCGAATACGAGACCGTGTTCACGCCGTCCGGCGAGGACAAGTGGACGCTGAACGCTTTCGACATGGCGTCGCAGAAGCTCAACACGCATGAAACGACGATCAGCGACTGGAAGCTCTCGCTCAACCGCGAGCAGATGATCGCGCGGAAGGGCAACGTCTTCACCGTCATGTCAGTCGACAAGGTCGCCACATCGAAGACTCCAGGCACCCGTCTCAACCTGGACCAGATGACCTACCGGGTGAGCCCGGTCGCCGAGTGGACGCAGATCTTCAACGACGCGTGGCGCTGGTACCGCGACTTCTTCTACGACGCCAACATGCACGGCGTGGACTGGAAGAAGATCGGGGACAAGTTCAAGGCGGTCATCCCGGAGCTCAACAACCGGGCCGATCTGAACTGGCTCCTTTCGCAGATGGTCGGCGAGTTGTGCGTGTCGCACACGTACGTGTCCGGGGGCGACTTCAGCCCGGCGCAGATGCCGCCGAACCCGGTGTACACCGGGCTGCTGGGGGCCGATCTGAAGGCTGACGCCAGCGGCTATCCGAAGCTGGCGCGCATCCTCGGGCCGACCGTCTACAACAACGACCTCACCGCCCCGCTCGCGCGGCCTGACGTCGGCGTGAAGGAGGGCGACTTCCTCATCGCCATCGACGGCCACGACCTGAAGGGCGGCAATCCATACCGCTACCTGCAGGTCGCAGAAGGTGAAAGTCACGGTCAACGCCACGGCCTCCGCTGCGGGCGCGAAGACCTACGAGGTCGAGCCGCTACGCAGCGAAAACGACCTGCGCTACAACCGCTGGCTTGCCGACAACATGGCGGCGGTGCAGAAGGCCTCGAACGGCGAGCTCGGCTACATGCACATCACCGCGATGAGCTCGAACAACACCGGCCAGTTCGATAAGTACTGGCGTGCGTTCCGCGACCGCAAAGGCATCATCATCGACGTGCGCGGCAACGGCGGCGGGTGGACCGAGTACTTCATCATCGACAAGCTCGAACGGAGGATGACGGCCCAGAACGTGCTCCGCGGCATGGTGCCGTTCCGGTACCCGGGATCGGTCACCACCGGCCCGATCGCCGTGCTCACGAATGAATACAACGGGTCCGACGGCGAAGCGTTCCTCGAGCACTTCAAGGCCCGCAAGCTCGGGACCATCATCGGTGTGCCGTCGTGGGGTGGCCTGGTCGGCATCCTCAACGGCCAGACGACGATCGACAACGGCACGATTCAGCAGTCGAACAACGCCTTCTACAACGACAAGGGCCAGTGGCTGATCGAGAACCACGGCGGCGATCCTGACATCCTGCTGGAGAACGACCCGGCCACGGCCTCGGCGGGACGTGACGTGCAGCTCGAAAAGGCCATCGAGGTCCTGCTGAAGCAGGCGAAGGACAAGCCGTTCAGCTGGCCGGCGGTGCCCAAGTACCCCATTCGATAGAGATACGCCAATGCCACACCTGTTGTCGCCACTCTCGTTCGCCGGCCTGAGGCTCCGCAACCGCATTGCCATGCCGCCGATGTGGTCGGGCAAGGCCACGCCCGAGGGCTTCGTCACGCCGGCCATCGTGGAGTATCACCGCGTGCGCGCCGCCGCCGGGACGGCCCTCGTCATCGTCGAGCACTCGTTCGTCCATCCACAGGGCCGGCACAGCGCGACGCAGCTGGGAGTCCACAGTGACGCCTGCGTGGCCGGGCTCTCGGAGCTGGCCGGCGCCATTCGACGCGAAGGTGCCGTGGCGTGCCTGCAGATATCCCACGCGGGATCGCGCGCGTCTTCGACGCTCACGGGCCTCCCGGTCCTGGCCCCGTCGGCCATTCCCAACATACGGGAGGCGCAGCCAGGCCTGCCGACGCCGTTGACCAGCGCCCACGTCGCGGAGGTCGTCGCCGCGTTCGCCGACGCGGCGCGACGGGCCCGGCGGGCAGGGTTCGATGCGGTCGAGATTCACGCGGCCCACGGTTTCCTGCTGTCCCAGTTCCTGTCGCCGCTGACGAACCATCGCGACGACGAGTACGGGGGCGACCATGAACGGCGCTCGCGCCTGGCGATCGAGGTCCTCGGAGGCGTCAAGCAGGCCGTGGGACCCGGCTACCCGGTATTCGTGCGGCTGGGCGTCCACGACGAGCGTCCCGGTGGTTTGACGCTGGCGCCGGCCTGCTGGACGGCCGCCCACTTGGCCGCCGGTGGCGCCGCGTTGATCGATGTGTCGGGAGGCCTGTCCGGCTCAGACGACCCGGGGCGCGGCCCGGGCTACTTCGTGGAGTATGCAGAAGCCGTGAAGAGCGCGACTGGCGTGCCCGTACTGGTTGCCGGTGGCATCAGCGACCCGAAGATGGCCGACATCGTCGTGCGATCCGGCCGTTCGGATCTGGTCGGGATCGGTCGCGCGATGCTCGAGGATCCCGAGTGGGCCCGGCACGCCGCCGAGGCCCTCGCTCAGGCCTGACGCTTGCGGAGACGGGGCGCCAGGATCAGCGCAGCCCCATAGAGGGCCAGGGCCACGAACATGGTCGCCGGGCGCGAGTGCATGAAGTCCTGCGCCAGCATCTTCAGGCCGAT
>JAPKZP010000342.1 GCA_026393735.1 Acidobacteriota bacterium | reverse complement strand
GTCCTTGACGGTCAGATTAGTGCCCGTGGTGTCCGAGTTGCCGATGTCCAGGCCGTAGGCCTTGGCGACGGTCTGGGCCTTGGCGATCTGCTCGGGCGTGATGCCCACATTGGTCATATTGCTGCCGACCGGGCCGAACGAAGGGGCAGCGCGCGAGCTCTTGAAGTCTTCGTAGGAGCCGAAGAAGAAGAGCTTGTCCTTCTTGATCGGCCCGCCGAGCTGGACCGTGTAGTCCTGCAGCTTGGTGACCTGAACGGGCGTCGCCAGGTTGACGTTCTTCGCGATGATGTCAGCCGACGCGTTCTTGCCGGCGAGGTTGCTGTCCGTGTAGCGGTACTCGGACAGGAACGAGAACCGGTTGCCCCCGGACTTCGTGATCGTGTTGATGATCGCGCCCGTGAAGCCGCCGTATTCGGCCGGCTGGCCCAGGCTGCCGACCGAGACTTCTTCGATGATGTTGTAGTTGTAGAACGCCCAGGCCGTGCCGCCCTCAGGGTCGCGCGTGTCGACGCCGTCGAGCATGAGAGAGTTCGCGCCGTCCGACGCGCCCCCGAACGCCGACCCGCTGTTCACGCCCGGAGAATAGTTCAGCAGGTTCACCGCCGGGTTGGCGTGCGTCATCGGCATGCTGAACAGCACCGACTGCCCCATCGCCGTGTCGGTGGAGGCCGTGGACGTATCGATCGTCACGGCGTTCGCGACGACCTCGACGGTCTCCGTCATGCCGCCGACCGCCATGGTCAGCCTGACGTCGACCGTCTTGCTGATGTTGACGTCGAAGTTCTGTTCCTGCTTCAGGCGGAAGCCCTGAAGTTCAGCCTTGACGGCATAAGCGCCCGGCGTCAACCCGAGGAACCGGAAGTCCCCCTGGGCGTCGGACACCTGCGTCTGGGCTCCGGTCTTGCCGGTCAGCGTCACCATGACACCCGGCAGCACGCCCCCCTGTTCGTCGACGACCTTGCCGGCCACCGTGCCGGTCAGCGTCTGTGCGCCCGCCACGCCGACAAGGGCTCCGAACGAGATCAGGAGCGCAAGAATCAACAAGCGTTTCATTCCATGGCTCCCTGGTTACTGACCCGCGCGGGCCACTGAGTGAATGCGGTCATGACTCATCGCGTAGAACATGCCGCCCGCCCCCACGGCCACGATCGTGAGAGCAATGATTCCAGCCTTCGACTTGAAGAAGGATGGAGAGTCGAGCACCGCCTTGTCGGCGGTCGTGCCCTGTCCGGCCTCGCGAGCCGCGGTCGCAACACCCGGCGTCGCGGCCAACGTCTCCCGCGCCACGATCGCCGCGATCGACGACTGCAGGCTGCTGGCCTTCGCGGGCGTCGGTGTCTCTCCCGCCGCGGCCGGCAGCGGGAGCAGCGCGACGATGACCGCAGCCAGTACGGCTCGCGGCAATGCACCGCGCCATCGGTTCAGTGTGACTGTCACGTTTCGCGCCTCCGTGAAAGTGAAGAGACGATGCGTACTCTTCGCACCCCGAGTGTCAGAAGCTAAGCTCTTCGATTGCGGAGTATACGACAGTCGAAGGCTGGTAGCGAGCAAGTTTCGAGCGAAAGATGCGAACGCTGCAAGAAGGTCAATTCCTCCTGCTCCAAGAACTTGAAGAATTTCCAGGAGATTGGATCGCACCCGTTGACGGCGCACTCCGGGTCGGGTCACGATGGGAGCGTGGCAGCCAGTGGACCCAACTCACCCCGGACCCTGAAGCCCCGAATCGCGCGGCGGCGGCTCATCGGTTGGCTGCTCGCCGCCGCCGTCATCGTCACGACCGCCGCGGCCGGCGCATTCTGGTTCTGGATGCCGAGGCCCCAGCGCGGCGGGAACGGCGTTGAGTTCGGCGCGCTTCCCCGGGGCGTCAGCCGCGACGGCCTGAACCTCGTGGTCATCACCCTCGATACGACTCGCGCCGACCGCATCGGCGCGTACGGGTACCGCGAGATCGAAACGCCGACGATCGATCGGCTCGCGGCCGAGGGCGTACTGTTCGAGCAGGCGATGTCGACGGCGCCCCTGACGCTGCCGGCCCACAGCACCATCTTCACGGGCCTCTATCCGCCCGAACACGGCGTGCGCGACAACGGCGGGTTCTTTCTCTCACCATCGCAGCTGACGCTGGCGGAGATCCTCAAGGCACGGGGCTTCCAGACAGGCGCGGTGGTTGGGGCCTACGTCCTCGACGGGAAGTGGGGACTCAATCAGGGCTTCGATACCTACGTCGATGAATTCGAGTTCAAGGGCATCGGCGGGTTCGGGCTGGGCGACATCAAGCGACCGGGCAACGAGGTGGTCGATCGGGCGCTTCCGTGGCTCGAGAAAGTGAAGGGGCAGCGCTTCTTCGCGTGGCTGCACTTCTACGATCCACACTTCCCCTACGCGTCGCCGGAGCCGTTCAAGTCGCGCTACGAGGATCATCCGTACAGCGGCGCCATCGCCTTCACCGACGCCCAGGTTGCCAGGGTGATGGCGTTCCTCGAACAGAACAAGCTCCTCGAGCGGACCATCATCGTGGTCATGGGAGACCATGGCGAAGGCCTGAACCAGCACAGCGAGGGCACGCACGGCTTCTTCGTCTACGAGAGCACCCTTCGGGTGCCGTTCATCGTACGCGCACCGTTCGACCGGATGCACGGCCGGCGCGTCGCCGATCTCGTGCGGTCGGTCGACGTGCTGCCGACGGTTCTCGATCTCCTGGGCATCCCGGCGCCGACGGTCACTCCGGGCGTCAGCCTCGCCCCGTTGCTGACCGGTGCCCGCCAGACACTCGATCTCGAGGGCTATGCGGAGGCGCTCTATCCGCTTCACCATTACGGCTGGAGCGAACTGCGGGCCTGGCGCGCCGGGCGGTTCAAGGTGGTCGATGCGCCGCGTCCGGAGCTCTACGATCTCGCCCAGGACCCTGAAGAGACGAAGAACCTGTACGGCGAACGGCGCTCGGTCGCGGACACCATGATCGCGCGATTGCGGGCGCAGGAGCACGAAACGACAGCCCGCGGCGCCGCGCCCCAGGAGAAGCCTGAGGTCGATCCCGAGGCCCGGGCCCGCCTGGCCGCGCTCGGGTACGTCGGCTCGTTCGTCGCGACGGTGTCCGGCCCACGCACGACGCGCGCGGATCCGAAGGACAAGATCGGACTGTTCAACCTGCTGACCGATGCGCGGGAAGTCACCGAGGAGGACGGGTCCTTCGAGCGCGTAGTCTCGCTGCTCAACCGCGTCGTCGCC
>JAPKZP010000649.1 GCA_026393735.1 Acidobacteriota bacterium | reverse complement strand
CGATGGCGGCGAGGGCGCCGGTCAACTGGTGCTCGACATCCGCGGCGGTCTCGACCAGGCGCGTCACCGCCGCTCGCTGGGTGACCAGCCGCGCCCGCAGATCGCGCATCTCGCGCTTGGTGACGAGGATGCTGCCGCGGTCGTCTCGCCCGGCTCCGCCGACGACGATCCGCGCCCCGTGGCACACGTCGCCGTCGGCCGTCACGACGGTCGCCCCGGTGTGCGCGGCCGCCTCGACGGCGGCCGCGAACGACGGCGCCAGCCACGCGGTCGCGACGAGCGGCCGCAGGGCCGCGGCGTAGGGGCCGGTGACCGTCACGATCGAGGACAGCGGGACGAGCCCCTCCCGCGGCGCCGGCGCCGCGTCGACGGTGTGCGCCGACAGGCTCCCCACCGCGACGAATCCGCAGCGGCCGGCCCCGCGCTCGCGCACGAACTGCAGAGCCCGACTCGCTTCCTCGTGACTTGGCACGAGCACGTACTGCAGGACGTCGCCAAGGCACGCTTCCACCGCGCGCTCGTGGCCGGGCGTGACCTCGAGGAAGTCCGCGACCGGCCCGAAGTGCTGCACGACACCCGACGACTCCGCCAGCACGAGGCGGGCGGCATCGCCGTACGCCGTCCGTGCGGCTTCGAATTCCTCGAGCGATCGCAGGCGCGCGGACTCGTCCGCGAGTTCCTGCTCGTGCGCGCGCAGCGACTGGTGCAGGCGCTCGCGTTCACCGCGCAGCACGACGACCTCGGCCTCCCGCGCCGTGCGTGCGGTCACGATCGAGTCGAACTGGCCCCGGGCGCTTGCCAGCGCGCTCGCGGCCGCTTCGCGGTCCGCCCGCGCACGGCCGGACTCGATCTCGAGATCGGAGGCCTCGGCCAGCCACCGGGCGAGATCCCGTGAGACGCGCTCGCGCGCCGTTACGGCGTTTTCGATGGCGTGCTGCAACGCGGTCGCGGCACTGGCCGCCGCGTACTGCTCGGCCCGCACGGCCTCGACGTCGGCCTCGAGCCCGTCCAGCATGCCCTGCAGCGCCGCCTGCGCGTCGTTGGCGGCCGCCAGTTCCGCCGAGGCCGCGTCGCGTTCCTGTCCCGCGGCCATCGCCTCCTCCGCCTTCGCGGCGAAGTCCTCCGCAGCGGGTCCGCGCCGGGCGACCAGGGTGTCGATCTCCGCGGCGATGTCCGTCGCGCGACGCCCGAGGTGCGTCAACTGGCCTTCGTCGCCCTGGATGCGCTGCTCGAGCCGTCCGATCTCGACCTCGTGGGCGTGTGCCGTTTCGCGCGCGGCGCGGGCGGCGCTGTCGCACTCGGCGAATTCCAGGCGCAAGCGCTCGAGATCCGTCTCGCGTTCCGCCAGGCGCGCGGAAGCGGCCGCTTCGTCGGCCCGCACCTGCGCGATCCGCGCGTCGGCGGACGCGATGGCCTGGGCCAGCACGCGCTGGCGGCGGGCGAACAGCACCTTCTCCCAGCGGCGAAGCTCATCCCGCAGGCGCCTGTAGCGCCGGGCCTTCGCCGCCTGCCGTTTCAGCGTGCCGCGCTGCTTCTCGACTTCGAAGATGATGTCGTCGATGCGGGTGAGATTCTGCTGGGCGGCTTCGAGCTTGAGTTCCGCCGTGCGCCGGCGGGCCCGGTACTTCGTCACGCCCGCGGCTTCCTCGATCAACTGGCGGCGGTCGGTCGGCCGCGAGCTGAGGATGAGCCCGATCTTGCCCTGCTCGATGATCGCATAGGCTTTCGCGCCGAGGCCCGTGTCCATCAGCAGTTCATGGACGTCACGCAGCCGGCAATTCTCGCCGTTGATGAGGTATTCGCTCTCGCCCGATCGGTAGAGGCGCCGCGTGACCTCGATCTCCCGCACCATCGGCCGGCCCTCGTCGTCCACGAGTTCGCCTGGCGTGCCGGGAGTGGCGGGCGGGAGCACCGGCACGCCGGCCAGCATCAGGCGGACTTCGGCGGCGGCGTTCGGTTTGCGCGCGTCGCTGCCGCTGAAGATCACGTCTTCCATCCGGTCGCCGCGCAGGCTCTTGGCGCTCTGTTCGCCCAGCACCCACACGATGGCGTCCGCGACGTTGCTCTTCCCGCATCCGTTCGGGCCGACGATGGCGGTCACCCCGCGATCGAACGCCAGTTCGGACCGGTCACAGAACGACTTGAACCCGGTGATTTCCAGACGCTGCAGACGCATCGTTCACAACCGTGGAAAGTCGACGGCCCCAGGGCATCGCGCGGGGCAGAGTCGGATGGATCCGGTTACTGGTCTCCGGGCGTCGACTTGGCCCGGGCCGCGCGGGACAGCCGCTCGGCTTCGGGGAAGAACCCCAGTGCCAGCTGCGCCTGCGGATCGGTCGCGATGAGATGCCGCCGGGCGTCTCCGACCGACCAGAGATTGAGATCGATTTCGTAGCGAATCATTGCCTTGATGAACACGAGATCCTGGCTGAACGCCGCCTCGTCCATCGTGATGCCGTCGTCCTTCAGGTGCCGGCGGAAGCCGTCGAGCATCGCCGCGTCGACCGGGAAGTCCGGCGCGACCAGCGTCCGATCGTGTCCCGTCGCGGCAATGCGCGTGTCGCCGACCGCCGAGAACTGCTGCGCGAAGGACGCGAAGGTCTGGCGTGCGTAGAGCGTCCGCGCGAACTTCCCGGGGTTGAATCCTTCAATGGGGCCCTCGAGCCGGTGGTCCGGCTCGATCCCGCCGCCGCCGTACACCTTCCGGCCGGAGTCCGTGTACTTGAGCTCCGACGCCGGGTGGTCACGCGGCGCGTTCTGGTCGCGCATCGTGTAGGTCAGGTACTCGTCGAACGTCCCGTCCCAGGGCCGCTGGATCAGCCGCCCGCTCGGCGTGTAGTAGCGGGCCGTCGTCAGGGCGAGCGCGGCGCCCTCGCTGATGCGGTACACGGACTGGACCAGCGCCTTGCCGAACGTCGTCTCGCCGACGATGATCGCACGATCGTGATCCTGCAACGCGCCGCTCACGATCTCCGACGCGCTGGCGCTGTTGCGGTTCGCGAGCACGACCACCGGCAGGTCCGAGTACCGGCTCTTCTCCGTCGCGCGGTAGTCCTGATCGGAGTTCGGCACGCGGCCGCGCGTGTAGACGATCATCTGGCCCTGCTGCAGGAACTGGTTCGCCACCTTGATCGCCTGGTCCAGCGGACCGCCCGGGTTTCCGCGCACGTCCAGCAGCAGCCTCGTCATGCCCTTGTCGGTCAGGCTCTTCAGCGCAGCGGTCAGATCGTTGTCGGTCTGCTCGGCGAAATCCTGGAGCCGCACGTAGCCGGTCGTCGCGTCGACCATGAACGCGGCCGGGATCGTCGGGATGTTGATCTCGTCGCGCGGGACCTCGAGTTCGATGAGCTGCTCGTACCCCCGGCGCTTCAGGGAAATGCGGACGGTGGTGCCTTTCGGGCCCCGCAGGCGGCGCGCCGCCTGCTCGCTCGTCCATCCCTTGGCGTCTTCGCCGTCGATTTTCGCGATGATGTCGCCGCGCCGCACGCCCTTCTTGTAGGCCGGCGACCCTTCGAACAGGCTCACCGCGGTGATGTCGCCGTCGATGACCTGGATGGTGATCCCGAGACCGTAGTAGCGCCCTTCCTGGCGCTCGCGCATCTGGGCGTACGTGCGGGGGTCCAGGAAGCTCGAATGCGGGTCGAGCGTCTGCAGCATGCCGGTGATCGCGCTGTAGACCGCGCGGTCGGTCTCGACCTTGTCGACGTAATTCGTCTCGACGAGGCGGACCGCGGTTGTGAACGCCTTGTAGCGCTCGGGAATGCGCTCCTGGCTCGACACCGTGCTGCGACCGAACAGGCTTCCGGCGATCGCCGACACGACGAGCACCGACGCCACGACGAACACGAAACGAACTGTCCGCATGCCTGTCATCGTACCAGATAACCCATGGAGCGGCAACGAGTTCGCGGCACGCCGGAGGGCCCTGTCCTTGACCCTGGACAGGCGGGGTTCCTATAATCAGTTCAGCAACTTGCGGCGGCGATTCTCCGCACCCCCGTGCGGCCGGAACAGACGTCACGTCTCGCCCCGACACTGGGCGCGTACCGCAGGCGGCACAGGAGCCAGTCACATGTTCGGTTCCATCGGCATGCCCGAGCTCGTCATCATCCTGGTGATCGCGCTCATCATCTTCGGCCCGCGCAAGCTGCCCGAGCTCGGCCGATCGCTCGGGCGAAGCATCGGGGAATTCAAGCGAGCCTCGAACGAGCTGCGCAGCACGCTCGAGGAGGAAATCCGCGTCGAAGATCAGAAGTCGACGACCGCCAAGGCCGCCCCTGCCGCCGACGCCACGCCGGGGCCGACCCCGATCGAGCCCAAGTAGGGCTGGCCGCCTGATCTCATGGCGTTCCCGTTCCGGAAGAGAACCGTCCCGCAGATCGGGACGCCAGCGCCCGCGCCTCCAGTCGAGCGATCCGACGACGATCCCGACGACGAGAGCGGCGGGAAGATGTCCTTCCTCGACCACCTGGACGAACTGCGCAAGCGGCTGGTCGCGGCGGCGCTCGCGCTGGCCTTCGGCACGCTGGTCGCCTTCGCGTTCATCGAACGCATCTTCGCGTTCATCATGCGGCCGCTGTACGAGAAGCTGCCGGCGGGCTCGAAGCTCATCTACACCGAGCCGACCGAAGCCTTCATGCTGTACGTGAAGATCGCGCTGCTGGCCGGCGTCGTGATCGGCGCGCCGTTCATCATGTGGCAGCTCTGGCTGTTCATCGCGCCCGGCCTCTACGCCCGCGAGAAGCGGTTCGCGGTGCCCTTCATCTTCATGGCCACGATCCTGTTCGTCGCGGGCGCCGCCTTCAACCACTACGTGGTGTTCCCGTTCGCGTGGGTCTTCCTCGCCAGCTTCTCGACCGACTACATGATGATCATGCCGCGCATCGAGCCGGTGTTCTCGCTCTACGCGATGATGCTGCTGGCGATGGGCGCGGTCTTCGAGATGCCTGCGGTGGTGCTGGTGCTCGCCCGGATGGGGGTCGTCACCGCCGGATTCATGTGGCGCCACATCAAGTACGCGATCCTGATCATCTTTATCGTCGCGGCCGTCATCACGCCTACCGGCGACATGGTGACGCAGTCGCTCATGGCCGGGCCGATGATCGGCCTCTATCTGTTCAGCATCATCCTCGCGTGGATCTTCGGCAAGCGCCGGCCCAAGGCCGAACGGTAGCGCTGTGGCCATCCGAAGATCCGCGGCTTCGGACATCCGGCACCTGATCGACGACTTGTGCGGCGACGACGCGGTCGCCCGCGACGCAGCCGGCGCACGCCTGAGCGTGATTGGCGTGCGCGCGGTCCCCCACCTCCTGGCCGGCTTCACCCGCTGTCCGTCCGTGGTCGGCCGGGCGGCCATCGTCAAGGTGCTGGAGGCCAGTGCGGATCGGCGGGGCGTGGAGCTCGCCCTCGCGCAACTCGACGCGGTCACGGCCGAACCCCAGGTGCAGGCGGCCGCGCTGAGCCTGCTCGGGTCGCACCTCGACGGCGATGAGAGCCCGCGGGCGCTCGAGGCGATCAGCACCATCATCCTCGACGAGCACCGTCCGGACCTGCTGCGGGCACGCGCCCTCGAAGTGCTGTCCCGCGCGCTGCCCGATGTCCTCGCCCCGCTGCGCAAGCGGCTGGCAAACGATCGGAACCCCGCCGTGCGGCGGTGGGCCCGCGGCGAGGCGCCCGCGACGGAACCCGCGCTCGATCCGCGAACCACGTTCGAGGCGGTGCTCGCCGGCGAGGACGCCGACCCGGCCGTCCTGCGTGGCCTGGTGGCGGCGGGCGGCGCGGATGCGCCGCTGACCATCCTGCACGGCCTGGTGGAAGTCACCAGGGCGCGCGAAGACGACTCGCGCGCCGACGCCGACCGCGACGAGTGGCGCAGCGTGCGCGGCGCGCTGCACCTGGTGCTCGCCGAGCGCGACAGCCGCGTGGCGCTTTACGACCTGCGCGAGGCGATCGCCGCGTCCGCGACGGCGCTGCCGCCGGGGTTCGCTCAGGCGTTGGAACTGGTCGGCGATGCCGCATGCCTCGAGTCGATTGCCGACGCGCTCGCGCGCACGCCCGCCGCCCTGGAGTCGCGGGATCAGCAGTGGCGCGATGCGCTGGTGAAGGCCGGGCGGGCCATCGTCCGCCGGGAGGGCCTGACGCGGCGTCACGCCGTCATCAGGAAGATCGTCCGGACGAAGCCGGCGGTCGCAGACGTCCTGCTCGCGCCGGCCCCGTAGCCGTCAGTACGCCTTGGCGAACCAGGCGTCGGCCACCGACGGCTTGCCGCACTTGATGCACGGCGCCCCGCCGGGCTGCGCGTCGATCGGCAGGTTGCGGATCGTCGCCTGCGTCGCCGTCTTGATGTCGGCTTCGCACGCCTCGGTGCCGCACCACGGCGACACGACGAAGCCCGGGCGCCCTTCCATGATCTGGGCGAACTCCTCCCACGACGTCGTCGCGCTGGTGTGCTCCTTCTGGAAGGCCAGCGCGCGATCGAACATGTTCTGCTGGATGGCTTCGAGCAGGTCCTTCACGCGGCCGGCGAGCCCGTCCATCGGCGCCGGGATCTTCTCGCGCGTGTCGCGGCGCGCCAGCATCACCTGCTGCTTCTCGATGTCCTTCGGGCCGATCTCCAGCCGCAACGGGACGCCACGCAACTCCCATTCCGAGAACTTCCAGCCCGGCGTGTAGGCGTCGCGGTCGTCGAGCATCACGCGCACGCCCTGGGCGACCAGCGCGTCGCGAATCTGCTGCGCGCGCGGGAGGACGGTCTCGCGCCAGTTCCCGCGCGGGATCGGCACGAGGACCACCTGGTACGGCGCGATGCGCGGCGGCAGCATCAGGCCCGTCTCGTCACCGTGGGTCATGATGACGCCCCCGATGAGGCGCGTCGACACGCCCCAGGACGTGCCGTGCACGTACTGCAGCGACTTGTCCCGCGCCTGGAACTGGATGTCGAACGCAATGGCGAAGTTCTGGCCCAGGTTGTGCGACGTGCCGGCCTGCAGCGCGCGGCCGTCGCCCATCAGCGCCTCGATAGAGTACGTGCGCGCGGCGCCGGCGAACTTCTCGCTCTCCGACTTCCTGCCGGCGACCACCGGCATCGCGAGCTCGGTTTCGGCAAACTCCTTGTAGAGCGCGAGGATCTTGCGCGTCTCCTCCTCGGCCTCGTCCGCCGTCTCGTGCGCCGTATGCCCTTCCTGCCAGAGGAACTCCGTCGTGCGCAGGAAGAGCCGCGTCACCTTCTCCCAGCGGACGATATTCGCCCACTGGTTGATGAGCACGGGCAGGTCGCGCCAGGACTTGATCCACTTGGCGTACATCGTGCCGATGATCACTTCCGAGGTCGGGCGGATCGCCAGCGGCTCCTCGAGCTCCTCCGTGCCGCCCTTCGTCACCCACGCCACCTGCGGCGCGAAGCCCTCGACGTGCTCGGCTTCCTTCAGCAGCAGGCTCCGGGGAATGAACAGCGGGAAGTACGCGTTCACGTGGCCCGTCGCCTTGAACCGATCGTCCAGGCCGCGCTGGATGAGCTCCCAGATGGCGTAGCCGTACGGCCGGATGACCATGCAGCCCTTGATGGGCGAGTAGTCCGCCAGTTCGGCGCGGCGGACAAGATCCGTATACCAGCGCGAGAAGTCCTCGGACTTCGGCGTGATCTCGGTGATGAACTGTTCCTTGTTCTGGTCTTTCTCGGCCATGGTACGTTCCTGCCCCAGCATGGGAGCACCGCGCAGACGGCGGCCTCCTGTGAAAAACGGCGTAAGTGTTATCCTACCATCGACGCGCATCACCCCGGAGATCGGCGTCGAGTCAGGCGCGACCTCATGGACCAATCCGTTCCACTCCGCATCGACGTCCGCACGCCGTCACGGACCTATCCGGCGATCATCGGGCCGGGCACGCTCGCCGCGCTCCCCCGCCTGCTCGACGAGGTCTGCGGCGGATCGACGCGATTCATCGTGTCGAATCCGACCGTGTGGGGATACTGGGGCAGCGCGATGCAGGACATCCTGCCCGGCGCCGAGGCGATTCTCGTGCCGGACGGCGAGCGCCACAAGACGCTGCCGACCGCGCTGCGCATCTACGACGCGCTGCTGCGGGCCGCCGCCGATCGGTCGGCGGAAATTGTCACCTTCGGCGGCGGGGTCGTCGGCGATGTGGGCGGCTTCGCCGCTGCCACGTATCTGCGCGGCCTCGCCCTGGTGCACGTGCCGACGACGTTGCTGGCCCAGGTCGACGCCGCCATCGGCGGCAAAGTGGGCGTCAACCTGCCGGCCGGGAAGAATCTGGTTGGCGCGTTCTATCAGCCGTGGGCCGTCGTGATCGATCCCAGCCTGCTCGCGACGCTGCCTCGCCGGGAGTTCCGGGCTGGGCTCTACGAGGTCATCAAGTACGGCGTCGCCTGTGATGCCGAGCTCTTCGCGCGCCTCCGGCGCGAGCTCGGCCCGATTTCGCGCCGCGACCCGGCCGTCCTCACGCCGGTCATCGCCGACTGCTGCCGCATCAAGGCCGCCATCGTGGCCGAAGACGAACGGGAGTCCGGCGCCCGCCGAGTGCTGAATTTCGGCCATACCGTCGGGCACGCGCTGGAAGCAGCCACGAGGTACCGCCGGTTCCGCCACGGCGAGGCCGTGGCCTACGGGATGCTCGCGTCGTGTGCCATCGCGTCGGCACGCGGCGTCCTGGCGCCTGGTGACCACGACGCGGTGGCGAGCGTCATTGCGCAGCTCGGTCCGCTGCCGCCGGTCGGCGACCTCTCCGCGTCGGCACAACTCGACCACATGCGGCGCGACAAGAAGGTGCACGACGGTCGTCTGCACTTCGTGCTGCCGACAGGAATCGGCGCCGTGTCGATGGTGACCGACGTGTCGGAAGACGAACTGGCGAGGGCGTTGCGGGAACTCGGCCTCGGCGAGTGAACCGCCTGGCCTGCAACCCGGGCTAGCGGATCCAGCCGGGCGGCACGTTGGCGCGGCGGGCTTCTTCCTCGATGTCCGCGATCTGCTTGTCGAAGTCGGCCTGATCCTTCTTCATGCGCTCGAGTTCGGCGACCGCGCGATCCCGCTCCGAACCGATGATCGACCGCTGCGCAGGGTCGTCGCGCGCGGTGAAGTCCGCCCAGAGCGAGTCGATGCGGGTTTGCAGCGCGGTCATCAGGAAGGCGTTGCGATCGCGCTGGGTCCTGGCGTCGGTGATGCGCTTGCGCCAGTACTCGGGATCCTTCTTTGGGTCGGGCGCCGCAGGCGCGGCCGCGGCGGCCTGCGCCGCATCGGGCTTTCCGCCGGACGCAGGCTCGGCGGCCGGCGTGGCCGCGGGTGGGGGCGGAGGGGCCTCCGACGTGGGCTGCAGGCTGTCGTTCGTGTAGACGCGCACGGGGGCCTTCACCGTCTTGCGTCGCTCAGCTTCACGTCGAGCCACCTCGCCGAGCGACTGCCCCGCGGCCGGCAGCGCCACGCCCATGCAGAAGAGCACCAGCACGACGACGACCATGCAGCGCGCGCTGGCGTGCACACGGCCGGCCTCGCGCCGCGCTCTCGCGGCAGCAACGACCGTTCCCGCGCCGGCGGTGAGACTCTGTGTCGCCATGCTCAACTGCGGCTCGACGTGCATCCGCACTCCTCTGCTCATCGGAGTATCGGTCGTCGGCGCCGGCGAGTTTAGATCCAGCGTTCACTTGTGTTGACCACAGATGCGGGTGTGGCGCAGGGATTGAGCCCTGCGTAGGCTCGGGCACCAAGCAGGCCTGAAGGCCTGCTCCACGACCAACACAAGGCTCCGGGGTCAGGACCTCGGTCGGACACGGTCAGAACACCTCGCGCCATGACACCACGCGGGCGCCCTGGCGGCACTCCGGGTCGGCGCGCGCAAGCGTTGCCACAATCGTCCGGTGGCCGGCCCTCGACGCGAATCCCTCGACCCGGACCGCGACGATGCAGGCGCCCGGACCCCGGCTGCCGTCCGCGGCTGGAACGGTGTCCCGCCAGGCATTGCCGTCGATGTCGGCGGGGTCGTCGGCCATCCACACGACCGCCAGCGATGGCGGCGCCTCCGGGGCGACTCGGGCCATGTGGAGGACACCGAACAGCGTCCACCGGGGGTTGTTCGGCCCCCAAGGCCGGTCCGCGACGAATGCGGTCAGTTCGCGCTCCGTGCACGGCTCCGGATGCCCGCAGGTGGCGCCGTTGGTCAATGCGGCCGCCTCGACCGTCGTCCCGTCCGGGAGGCCGATCATCCCGCCTGCGGGATCCAGGAGCCCGGAAGCGGCGACGCCGGTCAGGACCGCGTCCCAATCGGATCGTTCGCCCAGTTCATGGGCGGCGACATCGAGTCCGGCTTCGGCCGCATAGCGCGCCAGCAGCGCACTCTCGTGGTTCGCCTCGGCGAGCGGCTCGATGCTGGTGATGAGCAGAAGGCCGAGCCCGACGGCTGACACGAACGCCATCACCACGAGCACGGCCACCAGGGCGACACCCCGGGATGCGGCGCCTGAGTCCATGTCTCGCCTACCGTGCGAGGTTGCGTGGAGCGACGTCGAAGCGCACCACGAGGTCAGGGACCATCCGGACGGCATCGCTCGCCTGGCCCGGCAGGCTGAACAAGGCAGCACTCGACCCGCGGACGGAGGTCGCCTGCGCGTGGACACGCAGCGTCACGCGTACACGTCGGATCCGCAGCAGATCGGCATCGTACCGGTTCGGGGATCCCGGGTCCGGACACCAGGGACCATCCGTCAACATCGAGAACGGCAGCGTTGCCGTCCCCGTGCCGTCGTCGACGAGCGGAGCCAGGCGGGACGCCTGCTGCGTGCCGGCCATGGCGAACATGCAGTTCTCTCCCGGCGGCCACGCGCGGCGCGGATCGCCAACGCCGACGGGCGGCGGCAGCGGACCGTAGGTCGTCCGCCGGTCTTCGGCCGACGCTCCAATCAGAACGACGGGAACAGCGGCGTCTCCGACGTACTCGAGGCTCAAAACCGACGCGCTGTAGGGATGGGACAGGCGGGCCTGGGCGTGGCCGATTGCCGTGCCGTCGGCCGCCACGTCGGTCACGACCAGCACATCCCACGCCCCGGATCCGTCGATGACGAGGGCCCGGCTGCCGCGCGTCATGCGGCACGCCGCCACCGCCAACTCGCACGCCGACGCGCGAGCCAGCGGAATCGCGGCGCCGAGATCATCGATCGCCGCCGGCACGATCGCCTGCGGCGCCTGTTGCGCCACGCTCAGGACCGTGATCGCATCCGACTGCGCGCAGCCGCCAGCTACGCCCGACAGCGGCCCTCCGGTCCATCGGCACGGCAGGATCCCGGGCCATGTGAGCGAAGCGCCTGCTCCCCACGCCAGCGATGGCCCGGCGCCGGCGCCCGCGATCTCGGTGGCGAGGAGAGATGAGGCGGCCCGGAGGCGCTGCTGGGCATCCAGCGCTTCCGGCAGCGCTTGGAACGCGGCGGCCGCCGGTCCTGCGAGCTGCACGATCAGCCCGAGCGCGATGACCGACACCGCGACCGCGACCAGCAGCTCGACGAGCGTGAATCCCGGCGCAGTTCGGTCGGCTACCATGCGGGCCTCGGTCGGACGCTGGCGATTCTGACGCGAGCGGTGGCGTCGCCGCAGGCCGGTCCGTGACCGGCGACGCGGCATGGAGACGCCTCCACGACGAGGACGAGCAGGTCCGGATCTCTGTCCAGGGCACGCACGGACCATCGCCGGACGAACACTGCGCCTCGTGCGGCGTCCTCACGGCCGGCCGCGTCCAGGTACTCGACGAAGCCGGGCGCATCGCGCAACAGAGCGTCGGCCGGCGAGACCGGCAGCGGGAGGATCTGACTGCGAAGCTGTTCCATCTTCTGGACGCACAACCACGCCGCGAGCGTCCGCTCCCTGCTGAGCGTTGCGGTCCGTACGGCCATCGCCGACAACGCGGCCAGCGAGGCCACGACGCCGGCGAGCAGCCCGATCGCGATGATCGCTTCGACGAGCGTGGTTCCCTGCACGGACGACCAGCGCACGCGCCTCATCGCGTGTAGAGATAGCAAGACCGCTGCCGCAGTGGCGGCTTCCGAATTGCTGCTGTTTTCGGCCCGTGGGCGGACGGTCTGGCGGCGCGGCATGG
>JAPKZP010000730.1 GCA_026393735.1 Acidobacteriota bacterium | reverse complement strand
CGTTTTCTGTCTACAATATATTCGTCAATGATCCACACGGGGCGGCCACTCTCTCTCATCGAACTCGATCCGACGGTCTCCAGCCCCGCCGCGATCTCCGACCGCGTCTACGCAACGATCAAGCACCGTGTGCTGACCTGCGCGATGCTGCCGGGACTGCGGGTCGTCGAGAAAGACCTCTGTTCGGAGATGGGGATCTCCCGCACGCCGCTGCGGGAGGCCCTGAATCGACTGGCGTTGGAAGGACTCGTCGTCCTCAGACCCTACCGGGGATACGTGATCGCACCGTTGACGGTCGCGGACTTCCGCGAATTGTGCGAACTGCGTCGCATTGTCGAGTCCGAAGCCGCGGCGTTGTCGGCCATGCGAGCCACGGCTGAAGACATCGATGAGCTCGCGGCCCGGACGACGCTCGCGTACACCGTCGGCGACGAACAGACCTACGTGCACTATCTCAGGAACAACAGCGCCTTCCACCTGGCGCTGGTGCGGTGCACGCACAACAGCCAGCTCATCTCCACCGTCATGGCGGCGCTGGATCACCACCAGCGCCCCTTGTACTTGGGGCTCGAAGTGGGCATCGACGCGCAGGCGTCCACCGCCGAACACGTCGAGGTCGTCAGTGCGGTGCGCAATCACGATCCCGACCGGGCGCGAGCGCTGATGCTCCTGCACATCGGCCGCGCCGAGACCCGCGTCGTCAACGCGCTCCACGCCGCCGGGTACTGACGGCGGGCGTTCCGACGTGACGAGGTATGCCATGCGACGATTTACCGTGACGATCGTGTTGGTGGTTTCCGCAGCCGCAGCCCTCGTCGGCGCGGCGTGGCACGCGGGATCCGAAGGCCAGCAGGCCGGTCAGCAAGCCGGTCAGCCGGCCTCGCCGACGCGACTGGCCCGCCTCGTCATCCGACCAGACAAGTTCCCGAACACGGGCCTTCCCTACAGCCCCGCCATCCTGGCCGGTGACACCCTCTATCTCTCCGGCCAGCTCGGGAGAGACCCGGCAACGGCCAAACTGGTGCCGGGCGGGATCGAGGCGGAGACGCGTCAGGCACTCGCGAATCTCGGCGAGGTGCTCAAGGCCGCCGGCATGGACTTCCGGAATGTCGTCTCGGTGACGGCGTTCATTTCGGAATTCCGGGATTTCGAGAAGTTCAACGCCGTCTATCGGGAGTTCTTTCCGACTGACCCGCCCGCCCGCGCAACCGTCCAGGTGGCCGGGCTCAATCTCGGCGCGGCCGTCGAGATTCAGATGATTGCCGTGCGGTAACTCCCATCGACTGCGATCACCCTGTGTTCGTTCGCGTCTGCCTCCGTTCGGTACAACGCATGAAGGCCTCCCGTTGGCGCAGCTATTCTCTCGCCGGTCTACTTCCCCGCCTTCTTGCTGGGTGACAAGCTCAACTGGCCGTCAGGGGCGTCCGTCTTGACCGGCGTGGTGGCAGCCTCCGGTCTCTACCTCCCGCCACGGCCGGTCGTTCACCGGCTTGCGACACTGCGCCGGCTGGGCGTGAACGGCTTCATGGCCTGGCTACGTCGCTCACATCACGTTGATCGCCTTCGCAGCCGGCGTGGTCGCCGGTGCGGCGGGGTGGCGCGACATCGTCGGAACATCAGGCCAGTGTTGATCGATAATGCTGCGAACGGCTGGAGAGGAGTGTCTGATGCGAATCCTCTGGAGTGCTCTGATCGGTGTCGCGTTGATCGTCCCCGTGGCGCACACCCAGATCCCGAGCGCGCTCGAATCCGATCCGAAAGGCTGGCAGAACCTGTTCGCCGACAAGACCATGAGGGACTGGATCCGCGGGCCGATGGGGGCCGTCGGCCAACTGCCCGCCGGAGCCATGGATGGACCATCCCCCTGGAAGATGGACCCCGCCACCGGGATCCTCCTGTGCGAAGGGGACGAAGCCGGACATGAGTGGCTTCGATTCGCCACGGAAGTGGCCGACGTCGTGTATCACGTCGAGTGGCGATTGACCAAGCTCGAAGGTGAACCCGCCTACAACAGCGGGGTGCTTATCCGCAGCAGTGCCGACGGCAAGATCTGGCACCAGGCGCAGGGCACCATGGCAGGCGGCTTCCTGTTCGGGGCCACCCTGGTCAACGGTGCCGTGCAGCGTTTCAATCTGCGCCAGCAGATGTCGGAGAATCGGATCAAGCCTGCCGGAGAATGGAACATCTACGAGTTACGCGCGGCGGGCAAGCAAATCTCGCTGTGGGTCAACGGTGCCGTGACGAGCGTATTCACGGAGTGCGAGGTGCCTCGCGGACACGTCGGTCTCGAGGCGGAAGGCTATCGGGTCGAATACCGCAACGTGCTGATGAAGCCGATTGCTGAGAAACAGTGATTGCGAACGAGCGGACAGCCACGGCGTCGTGTCGCAGCCGAGGCGTCCATCTTCAGCCGCACGCGTATTGGGGCCGGCTGAAGCCGG